>JAPPNE010000156.1 GCA_028818775.1 Deltaproteobacteria bacterium
TGGTCCACGGTCACCGGCTGGAAGCGCCGCTCCAGCGCCCGGTCCTTCTCCACGTGCTTGCGGTACTCGTCCAGGGTGGTGGCGCCGATGCAGTGCAGTTCGCCCCGGGCGAGCATGGGCTTCAGCAGGTTGCTGGCGTCCATGGCGCCTTCGGCGGAGCCGGCGCCCACCACGGTGTGCAGCTCGTCGATGAACAGGATCACCTCGCCCGAGGACTCCTGCACTTCCTTGAGCACGGCCTTGAGCCGTTCCTCGAACTCGCCCCGGTACTTGGCGCCGGCGATGAGCAGGCCCATGTCCAGCACCACGATGCGCTTTTGCTTGAGCCCCTCGGGCACGTCGCCGGCCACGATGCGCAGTGCCAGCCCTTCCACGATGGCGGTCTTGCCCACGCCCGGGTCGCCGATGAGCACGGGGTTGTTCTTGGTGCGGCGCGAGAGCACCTGCACCACCCGGCGGATCTCCTCGTCCCGGCCGATGACGGGGTCGAGCTTGCCCTGGGAGGCCAACTGGGTGAGGTCGCGGCCGTAGCGCTCCAGCGCCTGGTAGGTGCCTTCCGGGTTCTGGCTCGTCACCCGCTGATGGCCGCGCACCTTCTGGAGCGCCTCCAGCAGGGTATCGCGGTTGACGCCTTGGGCGCGCAGCACCTGGCTCGCCTTGCCCCCGTCCTCGAGAATCGCCAGCAGCAGGTGCTCGACGCTGACGTAGTCGTCCTTGAGCTTCCCGGCTTCGTCCTCTGCGCGGGCGAACAGGCGCGACAGCCGCTGGGTGACGTAGACCTGCTCCGGACCGGCCGCGGCGCCCGCGCCGGTCACCCGCGGCATGCGGTCGAGCTCCGTCTCAAGCCCCTTCTTCACCGCCGGCACGGAAACGCCGGTCTGGGTGAGCAACGCCGTGACCACGCCGTCCGTGGGCTCCAGCAAGGCCGCCAGCAGATGCTCGACGTCCACTCCCTGATGATTGCGCCGCGAGGCCAGCGTCTGGGCCTGGCGCAACGCCTCCTGTGATTTCTCGGTCAAGCGATTGATGTCCATACTTCCTCCGGTTTCCCCGGTTATCCTAAGAAAATCTAGGTACGGATTCGTTAAAGTCAACGTAGCAGTGGTTTCCCCCACCCCCTTGATTCCCGCTTCCGCGGGAATGACGATTCGGGGCGTTGGTGCCGTGGCTGTAACCGAGCGGAGTTTTGACACAGCCTGCCCCGCGGGAATGGTTCGGTTGCCGTATTTCTGATATCAACCCAACCGGAGCCATGGCCGATTTCATCGAAGAGAGGCTGGAGGAGATCCGGAGCCGGAACCTCTACCGCGAGTTGAAGGTGGTGGACGGCGAACAGGACGCCACCGTCGTGCTAAACGGCCGAGAGGTGCTGAACCTGTCCTCCAACAACTACCTGGGGTTGGCCAACCATCCCGCGCTGAAGGAAGCCGCCCGGGAAGCGCTGGACCGCTACGGCTGCGGCTCGGGCGCCTCGCGGCTGATCTCGGGCAACATGACCGCCCACGAGGAACTGGAACAGCGCCTCGCGCGCTTCAAGGGAACCGAAGCGGCGCTGGTGTTCAACAGCGGCTACCAGGCCAACGTGGGCATCATCGCCACGCTGGTGGAAAAGGGCGACGTGGTGCTGAGCGACCAGTTGAACCACGCCAGCATCATCGACGGCTGCCGCCTCTCGCGGGCGACGGTGTCCGTGTACCGTCACTGTAACATGGAACACCTGGAAGACCTGTTGAAGAAGGCACCGGCCAAGGCGCGCAAGCTCATTGCCACCGAGTCCGTGTTCAGCATGGACGGGGACATCGCGCCTCTTCGGGAGCTGGTGGAGCTGGCGGAGCGTCACGGAGCCATGGTGATGGTGGACGAGGCCCACGGCACCGGCGTTCGCGGGCCCAACGGCGCCGGCGTGGTGGCGGAGATGGGGCTCGGCGACCGTGTCCTCGTGCAGATGGGTACCCTGGGAAAGGCCTTGGGCGCTTTCGGCGCCTACGTCGCGGGCAGCGCCAGGCTTAAGGAACTGCTCATCAACCGCGCGCGCAGCTTCATCTTCACCACCTCGCTGCCGCCGGTGGTGCTGGCCATGGCGGGCGCGGCCGTGGACCTGGCGGAAAAGGAGCCCGAGCGGCAGTGCACGCTGCGGCGCAACACCGAGCGGCTGCGAAGCGGCCTGGAGCGGCTGGGCTACACGGTGGGCGGCAGCACCCAGATCATTCCGGTGATGGTGGGGGAGGAGCAGCCGTGCATGGAGCTTGCGGCGCGGCTCCTGGACTCCGGCTTCTACGTACAGGGCATCCGCCCGCCCACGGTGCCGCCGGGCACGTCGCGGCTGCGGGTCACCACCATGGCGACCCATACCAACGAACAGCTCGACCGCGCCCTCGATGCCTTCGCGCGGAACTCGCCCCACGAGCGGAAGAGAGCATGAATCACAGCGACAAGTACGACACCCTCAAACGCCTGGACCACACCCACCTGTGGCACCCGTTCACGCAGATGCAGGAGTGGATGGGCGAGGACCCCTGTATCATCGCAGAGGGGGAAGGCAGCTACCTCATCGACGTCGACGGCAACCGTTACCTGGACGGGGTGTCGTCCCTGTGGTGCAACCTCTTCGGGCACCGCCGCCCTGAGCTGGACGAGGCCCTCAAGGCGCAGACCGACCGCATCGCACACTCCACCTTCCTGGGCCTCAGCCACGTGCCGGGCATCGAGCTGGCCGCCCGGCTCAACGCCATCGTCCCGCCCGGCCTCACCCGCGTGTTCTACTCGGACAGCGGCGCCACCGCCGTAGAGGTGGCGCTCAAGCTGGCGGTGCAGTACTGGCAACTCCTGGGGCAGACCGAGCGGACCCGGTTCGCGCGGCTGGAGGAGTCGTACCACGGAGACACCGTCGGGGCCATGAGCGTCGGCTACAGCGAGCTGTTCCACCACTACCACCGCACCATGCTGTTCCCTACGCTGTCGGTAAAGCCGCCCTACGCCTATCAGCGGGAACATGGCCTGAGCGAGGCCGAGTCGATGGAACGGTCCTTGGCCGAGGCCCGTGCCACCGTCGAACGGGAGAAGGACCGGCTGGCGGCGTTCATCATGGAACCGGTCATGCAGGGGGCCGCGGGCATGTGGCCCCAGCCCGCCGGCTACGTCCGGGGCATCCGGGACATCTGCGCCGACAACGGCATCCTGTTCATCGCCGACGAGGTGGCCACGGGCTTCGGCCACACCGGACGCATGTGGGCGTGCGAGCACGACGGCGTGACCCCGGACCTCATGTGCGTCGGCAAGGGCATTACCGGCGGCTACCTGCCGCTGGCGGCGACCTTTGCCACAGAGGAGATATTCTCCGCGTTCCTGGGTGAGTACGGCGAGTTCAAGAGCTTCTTCCACGGCCACACCTATACCGGCAACCCCCTGGGCTGCGCGGTGGCGCTGGCCGGCCTGGACATCTTCGAGCGGGACGCGCTGATGGAGACGGTGCCGGCCAAGATGGCGTGGCTCGAGCGAACCCTCCAGGCGGACATCCTCACCCTCCCTCACGTGCGCGAGATACGCCAGCGCGGCTTCATGACGGGCATGGAGCTGGTGAAGGACAAGGCGCGCGGCGAGCGCTACGACCCCGGCCTCCGGATCGCCAACCAGGTGGTGCTGGAAGCCCGGCGGCGCGGCGTCATCGTCCGCCCGCTAGGGGACACCCTCATCATGCTCCCGCCGCTCACCATCAGCGACGCCGAGCTGGCGACCCTGGCGGGCGTGGTGCGAGATTCCATCCGCCACGTCACGGAAGCCTCGTGAGCCGCGGCTTCTTCATCACCGGCACGGACACGGGCGTGGGCAAGACTTTGGTGGCGTGCGGACTGGCCGCCGCGTTCAGGGACGCCGGGTTCAAGGTCGGCGTGATGAAGCCCGCGGAATCCGGCTGCCGGAACGAGAAGGGCCGCCTGGTGCCCCAGGACGCCACCTTCCTCAAGGCCGCGGCCGGCAGCAACCAGCCCATCGAACGCATCTGCCCCTACCGCCTGGGAGTCCCCGTGGCTCCGAGCGTGGCCGCCGCCCACGCCGGCGTGCAGATCCGGCCGGACTTCCTGGTGCGCCTGTACCGCGACATGAGCGCCGTACACGACCTCATGCTGGTGGAAGGCGCCGGCGGCCTGCTCGTCCCCCTGCGCCCCAGCTACACCTACGCGGACCTGGCCCGCGAGATCGGCCTCCCGATCCTGGTGGTGGTGGGCAACCGCCTCGGCGCCATCAACCACGCGCTGCTCACCCTGGACCACGCCGCGTGCCTCAACCTGAAGGTGTCCGGCTACATCCTGAACGACATGGAAGGTGAACGGACGCCGGCCACGGAAACCAACGCCGAGACCCTCCGGGAGATGACGCGGGTGCCGAGCGTAGGGAAAGTCCCGTTCCTGCGAACGTCGGGATCGGGGCCGGGTGCGCCGCAGGAAACGCGCCCCGACCTGGGTGCCCTGTTCCGGCGCCACACCGAGTTCGACTATCTTGCCAAGATCACGTGAGGATAGTAGCCGGGCCTCACCCATTGACCGTCATACACGGCGCCTGGACTGGCCAGACGGAGCCGCTACGAATACGTCATTCCCGCGAAAGCGGGAATCCAGGGGCGGAGGCCTTACCGACCGCCCATGAAACAGCGCGTCACCTCGTCGTAGACCGCCTTCAACGGCACCTTCCTCGCCGCCGCGATCTTGCGCGCCTCGTCGTACTCGGGCGTCGCCCGCTTCGCCCCTCCCGGTTCCTCGGCGACCTTGACCGTGAGCGTGCCGAAACGGGTCTTGAGCTTCAGCGTCGTCCGCGGGAGCACCAGCCGGTCCACCCGGTAGCAGCGGACTCCGAGAGTCGATGTCTCCCCCAACACGATCCCCGCCAGCGCGTCCCGCAGTTCGGGCTCCGCGACGACCCGCAACAGCGTGCCCGGCCGGTTCTTCTTCATCTGGACGGGCGAAAGCGTCACGTCACGGGCGCCCGCCGCGAAGAGGCGCTCCAGCACATAGTCGTAGAGCTCCGGGTTCATGTCGTCGATGTGGGTCTCCATCACCAACATGCGTTCGTGGGCGAGCAACGACGATCCCTCACCCAGGACGATCCGCAAGACGTTGGGCCGGTCCGCGAACTCCAACGTCCCCGCGCCGTAGCCCGTCCCCTCGACGCGCATGGCCGGAGCCTCGCCCTTCCGCGTCACAAGGGCCGAAAGGACGGCGGCGCCGGTGGGGGTGACGTTCTCCGCGGCGATGTCCGCGCCCTCGACCGGGAACCCCTTCAACAGCTCCAACGTCGCCGGCGCCGGCACCGGCAGCACCCCGTGCAGCGAACGGGTCAGCCCCCGGCCCAGGGGCACGGCCGAACAGGCGAACTCGTCGATTCCCAGGAAACAGGTGCCGATGGCCGCCGCCAGGATGTCCACGATGGAGTCCACCGCCCCAACCTCGTGGAAGTGAACCGCCTCCGGCGCCACCCCGTGGACCTTCCCCTCCGCCTCGGCGAGCTTGGAGAAGATGGCCAGGCCGCGGTTCTTCACCTCGACCGGCAGCCCGCTCCCCTCGATCAGTCCGCGGATGTCCGACCAGCTTCGCCTCGGCTGCTCCTCGCCCGCCAGGACCTGAAACCGCACCGCCCGGATACCGTGGACGGTCCTCCTGCCCACGCGGATGCGAAAATCGAGGTTCGCGAGCTTGCCGAGTTCCTCCTGAAGCCGCCTGCGCGGCAACCCCAGGTCCAGCAACGCGGCCACGGTCATGTCCCCACTGATACCGGAGACCAAGTCGAAGTACGCGGTCCTCATGGTGAAGGCAGGCGTACGAAACTCGCCGGTGGCGTGTCAAGGACCTGTGGATCGCGGTGCATTTACATGCGGTTTGAGGGGTGCTATTCTGGAAATCCTGCAAGCGCGTGGGGCCGTAGCTCAGCTGGGAGAGCGCTAGGTTCGCAATCTAGAGGTCGTGGGTTCGATCCCCATCGGCTCCACCAACCCCAACTCAAAGAGCCGTCGGAAGACGGCTTTTTTTGTTCCGCCGTCCCTTTCCGACCCGGCTCACCGTCTCTTCCTGGCCGCCATGCGTTCCACCTGCCGGGCGATGGCCCGCTTGATCCTGTCACCGTGTTGGCCGAACAGTTCGCCTTGCGGCGGATCGCCGTGCATGACAAGGAGCCGGTCCATGGCCGCGGCATGGGCCTCCAGCCCGCCGTCGGCCAGGATGTGGTCCACCGAGACGCCGCGAGACTCGAGCGCCTGTGCCACCAGCAGGGTCCGATGGCATTCCAGGGGCTCCTTCTCCGCGCACATCATCGCGACCCGGTGGCCGGCGGCGGCTTGAAGGACCCTATCCAGTCCCCGTTGGAACATCGGCGTCGCCTCGACGCGGTCATAGCGCACACGTCCGTTCTCGTAGCAAGCCGGATCGTCCGGGCGTCCCCCCAACTCCCACCCGAGATAAACGTACTCGATGCCACGGGCGGTGAGGCTGCGCGCCAGCGGCTCGCGGTTATACTGCGGATTGAACCGGCTGTAGGGCGTCGAACGAACATCGACCACCTCGACGACCTCGTACCGCTCCAACAATCCGACGAAGGTTTCGATGGCATGGGTGGAATGGCCGATGGTCAAGACGCTCATGACAACTCTTCTTCCATACCATTGCCCGCACCGTACTTGCCACGATCCGTGGCCCTGGACATCCCTCGCCGAACACCCCTGTTTCGTGTATCGTGGCTGACGGATTGAGGGACCGGTCGAAAGAACCACCAGGAGGAATCCCATGAACAACCTTCGAGGCAAGTACGCCATCGTGGGCGTCGGGCACAGCAGGCTCGGCAAGGTGCCGGAGATGGGGCCCATCGGGATGTTCGCGGTGGCGGCGCGGAACGCCATCGCGGACGCGGGGTTGACCAAGGCGGACGTGGACGGGCTGATCACGCGGGGGCCGGACGACGTATATTGCCACCACCAGCGGGTGGGGGCGGCGCTGGGGCTCGACGTGACCTACAGCACGTCCACGGACAACGGCGGCGCCAGCCAAGTGCTTGGGGTGGCCATGGCGTGCATGGCCATCGACGCGGGGCTTTGCAGCACGGCCGTGGTGGGGTTCGGGCGGGATACGTGGTCCCGGACGCACCGCACCGAGACCGCGCGCAAGCGGGTCAACATCGGCATCCAGAACCAGGGCGAGTTCGGGCCGGAGTTCGGCTGGTTCGGCGCTCCGTCCAACTACGCGGTGTCGGCGCGGCGCCACATGAAGCTCTACGGCACCACCAAGGAGCAGTTGGGCCACATCGCGGTGGCGTTCCGGGAGCACGCGAGCCGCAACCCCAACGCGTTTTTCCAGAAACCAGTCACCATCGAGGAGTACCTGAACGCGCGCATGATCGTCGACCCGCTGTGCCTCTACGACTGCAGCGTCTACATCGACGGCGCCGCCGCGGTGGTGGTGACCTCGGCGGAACGCGCCCGGGACCTCAGGCAACCGCCGGCCTATGTCATGGGCTTCGGTTTCGGCAACCGCCTGAGCGGCTGGTTCGAGGAGAGCAACATGCTCACCACCGGGGCCAAGGAGGCGGGCGAGGGAGCCTACCGCATGGCCGGCATCGGTCCCGAGGCCGTGGACACGGCCCAGCTCTACGACTGCTTCACGCAGATGGTGCTGTTGCAGCTCGAGGACTACGGCTTCTGCGAGAAGGGCGAGGGTGGCCCGTTCGCCGCCTCCGGCGCCCTCAGGCTGGGCGGCCGCCTGCCCACCAACACCTCGGGCGGGCAGCTCTCGGAGGGGCATACCGAGGGCATGCTGCAGATCGTGGAAGGGGTGCGGCAGGTCCGGCACGAGCACGGAGCGGACCGCCAGGTGAAGGACGCCCAGGTGGCGCTGGTGAGCGGGCACGGCGGCAACACGGCCTGCCAGTCGGCCATGATCCTGGCGAGGGAAGCATCATGAGCGAGTACGCCAAGCCGCTGCCGTATCCCACGGTGGAGTCGGAGCCCTTCTGGGAGGGCTGCAAGCGCCACGAGTTGCTGCTGCCGCGGTGCCGCGCGTGTTCCGGATACTGGTTCCCGCCGGGTTCCACCTGCCCGCATTGCTGGAGCACGGAGTGGGACTGGACCAAGGCGTCGGGCCGCGGCAGGATCCACTCCTTCGGCGTCTACCACCGGGTGTACCACCCGGGCTTCGAGGGCGAGATCCCCTACGTGTTCGCGGTCATTCAACTCGACGAAGGGCCGCGGCTGGTAAGCAACGTGGTGGACGAGCCGCCCGAGAAGCTCGAGTGCGACCAGCCCGTGGAAGTGGTGTTCGAGGACGTCACGGAGGACGTGACGCTCTACAAGTTCAGGCCCGCGGGCTAAGCCGCCGGAGGGGTGCGCGCGCTAGCGCGTTGCCTTGTTGAGCACCTCGATGAGTGGTTTGGCCTGCTCGTTGCTGACGTTTCTTTGGAGCAGGATGTCCCGGGGCGTGATGTCCACGCGCCCATAATAGGTGCGGTTGTCGTCCCGGTTGACAACCACGCCTCCGCCCTCCACCGACACGCCGGCGAACAGCCCCTTGACGCGGGCGAACGAGAAGATGTCGAAAATCTCGACCTTGGCGCCGACACCTTCCGGGCCCAAGCCGATGCTCGCGTCGGCGCCAAGCTGGAACTTGTCACGCAGAAAGCGTCTCAGGCCTGTATCCGTCATGATCATGAGGATGACTTCCCCGGCCTTGACACCGAACTGCAAGCCGAAAGAACCCGACAATACGTCGTAGAAGGCGGGATGGCTCCACCGGCCCTCCTTGTCCTGCGCCACGAGCACGCCCTTGCCGACGGCGCCACCGACGAAAAACCCGCCCTTGACGAACTGAGGCATGATGAGGAGCCCCTTGGCGTACCGGACGTTTTTCTGGAACCACGTCATCCGGGAATCCTGCCGGAACTCCTCGAACGTCACACGGGCCTTGTTCACTCGGACACCCAGGTCCTTCGCCGTCGTCTCCTGGCCGAACACCACGGCGGACGACATGGCGAAGAGGAACAAGACGGCAAGCGCTACCAGAGTTCTCTTCACTGAATGCCTCTCTTCCTCTAGTGGCCTGTAATGCGCAGTGAGTCGCCTGCGGCCCACGGTCCGAACACGACTTGACCGTTCACTTTCAGGATACCACGCGTGACGGGCAGGAAAAACGAGGTAGGCGACCTTTGTCAGAACTCGGTGCCGATGCCGGCGGCCCGGGCCTTGTCATGGGCCAGCCGCGCCAGCGCCATGTACCCGACGCCCTGGTCGCTGTTCTGCTTGAACAAGGTGATATCGCGGTCGTTGCGGCGGCCGCGCGTCTTGCCGGTGACCAGGGCGCTCAGGTCCTTGACGTCGTCCCAGGCGATGACTCCATTCCGCACCGGCTCCAGCAGATCGCCCTGCTCGTCCTGGATACCCTGTTGCACGAGCGTCGCCACGATGACGTCCGCGCGCGCCAGCACCTCGTCGTCCAGCTCCCGGCGCGGCCGGCTCACCAGCCCCTCCAGCAACAGCTCCTTGTTGCTGCCCACGATGAAGGTGACGTGGACGCCTTCCTCCAGCCAGCGTCCGAACACCACCGGCACGTTGCTGCCGGTGGCGCAAACGATGATGTCCACGTTCCGGGCGGCCTCTTCGGGCCGTTCCACCGGCCTGAGCTCCGCGTCCACGCAGGGTTGCATGGTGTCGCAGAACGCGCGGCGGTGGTCCGCGCCGCGGCTGTAGACCCGCACCTCGGCGATGGGCCGGATGGCGCACATGGCCTCCAGGTGGCGCCGGGCTTGACGGCCGGTGCCGATGAGCCCCAACACCCGGGCGTCCGCCCGCGCCAGCCTGCGGGTGCCGACGGCGCTGGTGATGGCGGTCTCGGTGGCGAACTCGTCCCCCGGCGCCTCCCGGCGGTAGAACGGCGGACAGCCGGCGATGACGGCCAGGAGCGCGCCGGTCTCGCTGTCGTAGCAGACGTAGACCCGCGTCCCCACCGCCGCGTAGCTCTGGTCGTCGGCCGTGTAGTTGTGACGCTCGTAGTGGACGAAGGTCCCGGCCACGCTCAGGGACACGCATCCGCCCGAGTGCACGCTGATGCGGCGGTCGTCCGCCAGCATGCGCTGGCGCGGCAGGCTGAAGAGGGGGTGGTCCTCCTGCGACGCGAATCCCCGCTCCACCGCGTCAACCGCCTCGGTGATGGAGATGAGCCCCTTGAGCTCCTCCGCCTTGATGAACAGCGCCATGCCCGCGCCCTCCCCGTCCTCCAGGCCACCGGACGGCAGGCGTCAGCGGTGCGCCCGGGTGAACTCCAGCGTGCGCTCGCACACCTTCTCGGTGGTCTGGTCCGGCGGCATCACGTTCCAGAACTCGCCGTTGGGAAGACATTCGCGCAGATAATGTGCCCCGGAGGTGGCATGGGACGGGTCGTCGCCGGGCATGATCACGGCCGGCGCCTTGATGCCCATGACCTCCTCGGCGGTGGCGCCGGTGGCGGTATCGCGATCGAACAGGTCCGGACCGGTGGTGGCGACGATCCCCAGGTAGCGGTCCGGGTCCTCGGCCGCGAAGCTCGCGGCGAAGGCGCTGTCCCGGGCGATGACCGAGGCCCAGGGGCCGGACTCGGGATCGGCCCAGAAGGTCGTGCCCTTCGATGCCCGTTCGACGACACCGTCGAGGCCGTTCTCCTTGATGAAACTCAGGTGATTGGCCCAGCGCGCCTGGCAGGAAGCCTTCCAACGGTAGCCCCCCACCGGCCAGTGGAGGATCAGCCCCCGGGTGCGCTCGGGAAAGTTGACGCCGAACGAAAGCGCCACCGAGCAGCCCATGCAGCCGCCCATGACGAAGGCGGAGTCGACGCCGAGGTGGTCCAGGAGCCGCTTGCCCTGGGTGGCGTAGGTGGTCCAGGTGATGCGCTCCACGCGCCCGCCCGACTGTCCGGACTCGCGCCGGTCGTAGGCGATGACCTGGTGCTCGGTGGCGAGCTCCGCCAGGGCATCGAGGCCCTTCCAGGCCGTGGAGACGCGCCACTTCTCGATGGTGGAGTCGAACCCCCCCGGCGCCAGCATCAGCAGGGGCGGTCCGGAGCCGTAGATTTCGTAATAGACTTCGATACCGTCGATCACAGCAGTCGACATGCAGTTCCTCCCGAAAGGCCCGCACACGCGCGCGCACCACGCATTGACGGGGCTTGGATGATGTTTCCCCACGATTAGCCCAAGCATCCGGGTCAGTCAAATCAGCCCTGCCCCGGCCGGCGTTGACCCGACTCCGTTTCAGGTCCTATACTTCGCGGTTCATGATCCGGTGATTGGAGGAACCCAAGAAATGTTGATCGACTGGCATTCACACCACACGGCCCCGGAGGTCGTGGACGCGTTCAAGGAGAAGGCCGGGAAGTCGCCCAAGGTGGACGCCTACGACTCGACGGACTTCGACAAGCGGCTCGCCGAGCTGGACGAGGCGGGCATCGACTTCCAGCTCGTCTGCCAGGGGGCGAGCGAGGACGCCGACCAGCTTGACGGCGCGGACGCCATGGCGATGGCGCGCCTGTCCAACGACGTGCTGGCGGAGCGCATCGGCGGCCATACGGACCGCTTCGGCGGCATCACGGCGCTGTCGCTCAAGAACGTCGCGGAATCCGTGGAGGAGATCGAGCGCATGGCCGCGCGCGGCTTCAAGGCGGTGCTCATCTACCCGCGGGTGGACGGCGAGATGAAGGTGGACCTGCCGGATCTCGACCCGGTGTTCGCCAAGGTGTCGGAACTCGGCCTGCCGCTCTTCCTTCACGGCAGCGGCGGCGCCAAGGACCCGACGCTCCAGCGGCTGGAGGACGGCGGTGCCGGGGTGGCCTACAGCGTGCTGTCGGACGCGAGCGTGAACGAGTGCGTCATGCGCATGATCGCCGGCGGCCTCTTCGACCGCTACCCGAAGCTCCGGGTCGTGATACGCAGCGGCGGCGGCGGCATCCCGCTGCTGGTCCAGAGGATGTTCTGGAAACACAAGGGGCCGGAGGGCGAGACGCGCTACTCCGACATCTTCCTGAAGCACTTCTGCATCGATACGGCGAGCGTCCGGCCCAATGCGCTGCCCTTCCTCGCCGACGTGATGGGGTCCGAAGGCGTCGTCTTCGGCTCGGACTACTGTGGCGGGCTGGGGCCGCTCAAGAAGGCGTTGAACGTCGTGGACGAGCAGGAGAACGCCTCGGAGATCCGCGCACGCACGGAGCGGACCTCGCGCGCGATGCTGCGTCTGTAGGGCTTGATCAGAGCGCCGTGAGAGCCCCCTACTCCTTGCGCGTGGTGAGCTCGATCTTGTAGCCGTTGGGATCCTCGACGAAAGCGATGACCCCGCCGCCGTGCTTCATGGGACCGGCGTCGCGGGTGATCTTGACCCCCTTCTCGCGCAGGTCGTCGCAGGTGGCGTACACGTCGGGCACGCCGATGGCGATGTGGCCGAAGCCGTCGCCGACGTTGTACTCGTGGGTGTCCCAGTTGTAGGTCAGCTCGATGACGGCGCTGTCCTCCTCGGAGCCGTAACCCACGAAGGTGTTGGTGAAGCGGCCCGACTCGTAGTCCTTCTGCTTCAGGACCTTCATTCCCAATCCGTCACAGTAGAACTTGAGGCTCTCGTCCAGGTGCTTGACCCGGATCATGGTGTGAACGATTCTCATGGCGTTCTCCTTTCCTGCGTTGGCGGCCGCGGACCCTGCCGCCCGCGCGCCTTTGGGTTCACTCGCAGACCCGCACCGGATCCGCCACCACCTCCCGGATAGCCCAGCCATCCGATCGTGTGAAGCTCACATGGCTCAGTTCACAGGGCTTGAGGTGGAACGTGCGATACTGGTCCAGCGGCGTCCCGCTGATGCGGCACAGGGCCGAAAGGATCGGAAAGCTGTGGCTCACCACGACGATCGTATCGCCGTCGTGGTGGCCCTCGACGATGCGGTTGAGCGCGGACCAGACCCGCCGGTCCACGTCGAGGAGACGCTCCCCCCCTGGCAGTTCCACCCCCACGGGCCGCGTGCGCCATTGCTCGATCAACCCCCCGAACCGCTCCCGCACCTCCACGAACGTGAGACCCTCCATCTCGCCGTGGTCGAGCTCGCGCAGGTCCGGCTCGACCCTGACCGCGACCTCGTGCGGGCCGCCGACGATTTCCGCGGTCTCGCGGGCGCGCCGCAGATCGCTGGAGTACACCGCGTCGATGCGTCTGCGGCTCAGATGGGCGGCCACCTCGCTTGCCTGACGCTGGCCGGTCTCGTTCAACTCGATGTCCGAGCTCCCCTGGCACCGCCCTTCATGGTTCCAGCGGGTCTCGCCGTGGCGTAGCAGTAAGATCTGCATGGGAAGGTGCGTGCCTCAGATGAATTCCGGATGGATCTCGATCCTGGCGTTGGCCTTGAGGTTCTCGATCAGGCGGCTGAAGGCACGCTGCCCTTTCTCCTCGCGTATCTGCCGCGTAAGTTCTTCCTTTTCCTTCCCCAGGTCCGCGAGGTCGGCTTCGACGGTGGTTCTGAGCACCATCACGTAGAACGAGTCGCCCTGGGCGTAGGCCGTATCCACCACCGGATTCGCCTTGGATGCCGTAAGCCGCCCCAGGGGCAGCGGCAGGATCCCGACCTCGGGAATGTTCGCCTGCTTGCGCGGAAAGAGGCCGGTGTCCTCCACCGCAAGGCCCCCGGCCGCGGCGGCCTCGCGCAGATCCGCCCCGCCCTTGACCTCGGCCAGGAACGCCTCCGCCTTCTTCTGGGCCTGCTCGCGCGCCTTCCTGCGCGTGAGCGTCTCCTGGATCCGTTCCTTCACGTCGTCGAGCGGCGGCACGGCCGGCTCGACGCGCCGGGCACCCTGGAGGAGATACAGCGCGTCCGGGGAGGCGACGATGGGACCGGTCTGGTCCGGCCGGAGCGATAGGGCGGCGTGATAGAACTCCTCCACGTCGCCGATGGCGTCGAGCGTCTCGCCCGCGCTGAACAGGGGCGTCTCGTCCGGTTCGATGCCGCGCTCCCGGGCCACCTGCGCCAGCGGCACGCCGTCCAGTGCCCTTTCCCGATCCTCCTCCACGGCGCGGGCCGCACGCGCTCCGCCGCGCTCCCGCTTGAGCGCGGCGACGATCTCGTCGCGCACCTCCTCCAGCTCACGTATCTTGTCTTCCCGCCGCTCGACGGCCTTGAGCAGGTGCAGCCCGATGGCGCTTTCCACCACGTCGCTGATGGCGCCCTGCTCCAACGCAAAGAGCGCCGCGTCCAGCGGTGCCACGAGCTGGCCGCGGACGACGAAGCCCATGTCCCCCCCATCGGCGGCGCTATCGTCCTGGGAGTGCTGCTTCGCCAACTCCGCGAAATCGGCTCCTTCGCGGGCCCGCTTGAGGATGCCCCCCAGTTGCTCCCGCGCCGCCGCCTTGTCTTCGGGAGAGGCACCCTCGGCGATGGGAACGAAGATCTGACTGAACTTCACCGCCTCCGGCTGGCGGAACCGACGTTCGCGGTAAACGTCGTAGTAGGCCTGGACGTCCCCATCCGACACCTCGATGTCCTCCGCGAAACGGTCCACGCGGTACTCCAGGTAGCGCGTCCCGACCTTGAGGGGCTCCCGCAGGAGCGATCCGTTGCCGTCGTAGTAGGCCTGGATGTCCTCGTCCGCCACCGCGACTCCCTCCGCGAAATCATCCGTGTCGAAACGCACGAAATCCAGCGCGATCTCCTCGTTCTCCACGCGGTAGCGGTCCTCCACCTCCACCGCGGTCACCGGTATGGAGTCCGCGATGAGACTCCGGAGCTTCTGGATCGCCAAGGCCTCGCGCTGCTGCGCCTCGAACTCCGCCGGGGTCATACCTTGTCCACGCAGGGCCAGGCGGTAGGCGTTCCGGTCGAACCGCCCTCCCGCCTGAAACGCCGGATGGCGCGCGATGCCGTCGGCAAGCTCGCCGTCCGTGACCTTGAGGCCCAGGTCGTCGGCGGCCTGCAACAGCAAACGCTGCTGGATCAGCTCCTCCAGCAACTGGCCGCGGAGATTGAGCGCCTCGATGTCCGCGGGCGACAGCCGGCCGCCGGCCAGTTGCCGGTAGGTTTGAAGCATTCGATAGTAGTGGATCTCGAGTTCGGTGTAGGTGATCTCGTCTCCGTTCACCTGGGCGATGGTCACCACCTGCTGCTGCCCTCCCTGGGGGCCCACGCCGACCATGACGAACGCCAGCACGCCAACCCCGAGCAAGAGCAGCACCAGCCACGACCGCTTCCGTTTTCGCAACACGTCAAGCATTTCCGAAAAGCTCCTCGCGACACTTCGATCTGGTCATTCCCGGTCGCCCGAAACCCGCTTCTCCGGGCCTCCGGCGCGGGCGAAACCGTGTCATTATAGGTAGCCGCCGTTGCGATGTGAAGCGGATGAAGAGCTGGGGCCGCCGGGGTCTTTCGTCCGCCGGCGACACTCCCGTTATGTTGTACCGTAGATGGACTTCTGATATCTTTGACTCGGTTTACACTTGTCACGGAAGCATTGAGGGGTCGCATGAGGTTTCTCGACAAGATCTATGGCTTGGTTTCCAACGACTTGGCCATCGATCTCGGTACGGCGAACACGCTGATCTACATCAAGAGCGAGGGCGTCGTCTGCAACGAACCCTCCGTGGTAGCGGTCCAGAAGAACGGCCGCGGCGAGAAGCGTATCCTTTCCGTGGGAGCCGCGGCAAAGAAGATGCTGGGACGCACTCCCGGGAGCATCGTGGCGATCCGGCCCTTGCGGGACGGCGTGATCGCCGATTTCGAGACCACCGAAGCGATGCTGGAGTACTTCATCAAGCAGGTGCACCACCGGCGTTCGCTGGTCCGTCCCCGGGTCATCATCGGGGTCCCCTTCGGCATCACCGAGGTGGAGAAGCGCGCGGTCCGGGAATCGGCGGAATCCGCCGGGGCTCGGGAAGTCTACCTGATCGAACAACCCATGGCCGCGGCCATCGGTTCCGGGCTGCCCATCACCGAGCCCACCGGCAACATGATCGTGGACATCGGCGGCGGCACCACCGAGGTGGCGGTGATCTCCCTGGCCGGCATCGTCTACTCGAAGTCGATCCGTGTGGGGGGCGACAAGCAGGACGAGGCCATCGTCCAGTTCATCAAGCGGCGCCATAACCTGATGATCGGGGAGCGGACCGCGGAGCTCATCAAGATCACCATCGGTTCGGCCTACCCCGGCGACGAGATCCGCACCATGGAGATCAAGGGCCGCGACCTGGTGGCGGGCGTGCCCAAGACGGTGCTGATCTCGGACGAAGAGATCCGCGACTGCCTGCTGGAGCCCATCAACCAGATCCTGGACGCCGTGCGCGTGTCGCTGGAACGCACGCCGCCGGAACTGGCGTCGGACATCGTCGACCGGGGCATCGTGCTGGCCGGCGGCGGCTCGCTGCTGAGGAATCTGGACTCGCTGATCAGCGAAGAAACGGGGCTTCCGGTGAGCCTGGCCCAGGATCCCCTGACATCGGTGGTCCTGGGCGCGGGCAAAGCGCTGGACGAGATCGAGCTGCTCAAGGACGTGACCATTAACTGAGAGGATCGAGGACACACGTGGCCGCAGCCAGGACAGGGAAAACTGCGGACTCGCCCCGCTCATCGCCGCAACCCGGCCAATCCCGCCCGTCCCGTGTCAGGCAAGCTTGGTTTCTGGCCCTGACCGTGCTGCGCCGGTACCGGATGCCGATCCACGCCACGTGCGCCCTGGCCCTGGCATTCTACGTCGTCACGGTCTCATCCGCCGCGCCGGAGAAGGGCGACCCGGTCACGCGCGTCCTGGCGCAATCGGTCAAGCCGATTCAGAAGTCGCTCCATGCGCTGGGTTCGACGATCCGCAACATCCAGATCAACTTCGTGGCCTTCAAGGATCTGTGGAACGAGAACCAAGCCCTGAAGGAACAGGTCGCGGCTCTGGAAGCCGAGCGCAACAGGCTCTTCGAGGCCAAGCTGGCCAATGACCGCCTGACCGAACTGCTGGAGATTCGCACGCGGATCCTGCGGGAGTCGGTGGCCGCCACGGTCATCAGCAACAGCGCCAGCAGTTGGTTCCGCACCATCACGGTGGACAAGGGCGCCGGCTCAGGAGTCCATCGGGGCATGGCGGTGATCACGCCCAGAGGCGTCGTGGGCCGGGTCGTCTCGGTGGCCGATGATACCGCCAAGGTCCTGCTGCTTACGGACCACAAGAGCGGCATCGACATCATCACGCAGCGGACTCGGGTGCGCGGCATCGTCTCGGGCTCGGTGGATGGAGAGCCCATCGTCAAGTACATGGGGCGCAACGACGACATCCGGCCGGGCGACCGCCTCATCACCTCGGGGTTGGACGGAACCTTCCCCAAGGGGCTTCTGGTAGGCACCATCATGGAGATCGCCGACGACGGGCCCGGGCTTTTCCGGCGTGTCCGGGTCTCGCTGGCGGTGGACCCGTTGGTGATGGAAGAGGTGCTCTTCATTTCCGACAAGCCACGACCGTCCTACTCCTCCGCGCCGCAGCCGGATTCGCAGGCAGCACCGTCCGCCACACCATGAACCTGTCGCTGGTCTACTTCGGCATGGGTTTGACCTTCGTCGTCCTTCAGGCCACGGTCCTGCATCTGGCGAGTTGGACGCCCATCATTCCCGACCTGACCCTGATCCTGTGTGTATACCTGGCGCTGAACCGGCCTCGGGTGGATGCCGTGTGGACGACCTTCCTCCTGGGATACGCCATCGACATGCTGTCGAGTCCGCAACCCGGCGTCAACGCCGTGGCCTTTTCCGCGGTGTTTCTCGTGGTCTACCTGGCGTTTCGATACGTATGGGCCAAGGGTCCGCTGATCAGCGCCATCACCGTATTCGTCGCCGTATGGCTCAAGGTGGGCGCACTGATCGCCATCTCACCGCTTTTCGAGTTGTCTGCGGGCAACTGGATGGTAGTCGGGGACGCCGTCCTGCGGGAGGCCCTCTTTTCCGCATGCATCGCGCCGCCGCTCTTCCTGATGCTTCGCTCCATCCACAACCGCATGGAAACCGTGAAAAAGCCCCCTTCTCTCGCCAATGCTTCCTCTTAGGCCAAGCTCCCGAACGCTGCCGGAGTTCCGCGGACGCGTCCGCTTCTTCGCGCTCCTGGTCCTGCTGGCATTCGCGTTGCTGACTTACCGCCTCTGGATGCTCCAGGTCCTGCAAGGCCACAGGTATGCGGTGCTGTCCGAGAGCAACCGTATCCGGCTGGAGCGTATTCCCGCGGTGCGCGGCCTGGTGTTCGACCGCCACCAGCGCCTGCTGATCAACAGCCGCCCGTCCTTCGATCTGCGCTACACGCCGGGCGAAGCGGAAAACCGGGTCGCTTCGCTGCGACATCTCGCACACCTGCTGGACACCGACGCCGCAGAGCTCCTGGAGGCCGCGCGCCACACCAACGGTTCGAAGGGAGTGACCCTCCTCCGCGACGTGGATTGGCCCGCGGTGGTGGCGGTGGAGACGCACCGACTGGACCTCCCGGGCGTCCACGTGAGCGTGAAGGCGCGGCGCAGCTACCTGACCGACGACATGACCGCCCACCTCCTCGGCTACCTTGGGGAAATCAGCACCGGTCAGTTGCAGGGACTGCGCCGAAAAGGCTACCGCGGCGGAGACGAGATCGGACAGGCCGGCCTCGAGAAGCTCTGGGAGCCCCACCTCGCCGGCCGCAGCGGCGGCGAACGCGTAGAGGTGGACGCCACCGGCCAGAAGGTCCGGGTCATCGACCGGCTCAAGGCGACGCCCGGCCACAACGTCGTGTTGACGCTGGACATGGACGTGCAACAGGCGGCCTATGACGCGTTGAGGGGCCGGGAGGGCGCCGTGGTCGTCCTCGACGTGAACAGCGGCGCCGTGCTGGCCCTGGTCAGCACCCCCGCGTTCGATCCCAACGCGTTCGCGCGAGGATTGACGGCCCGCGAGTGGCGCCGGCTGACCGACGACAGCGAAACCCCGCTGCACAACAGGACGTTGCAAGGTCACTTCCCGCCGGGTTCTACCTTCAAGATCGTGACGGCCCTGGCCGCGCTGCAGGAAGGGGTCATCTCCCCGAACCAGCGACTGTTCTGCGGCGGCACCTACAAGGTGGGCAATCGGGTCCTGAGGGACTGGAAGAAGCAGGGACACGGCCATGTCGACATGCACAAGGCCCTGGTGCAGTCGTGCGACGTCTACTTCTACCAAGTGGCGCTGCGGCTGGGGGTCGACAGGATGGCCAAGTGGGCGCGCCGTTTCGGGCTGGGCTCGCGCACGGGCATCGTCCTGGAGGGCGAAAGCGCTGGTCTGGTCCCCGACCGCGCATGGAAGAAGCGGCGTTTCGGCGCCCCCTGGTACACGGGCGAGACCCCGCTGGTGGGCATCGGTCAGGGGTTCGTCGGGGCGACGCCGCTTCAAATGGCCAGCATGGTCGCCGCCGTCGCCAACGGCGGAACCGTCTATCGCCCGTGGTTCGTTCAGCGGGTTTTTTCCCCGGACGGCGAAGTGATGGAAGAATACGGCCCGGTGCGCACCGCCACCGTGAACCTCAAGAAGGGCAGTCTGGAAATCGTGCGCCGGGCGCTGTTCGACGTGGTCCACGGGCGACACGGCACGGCCCGGCGCGCGCGTTCGGACCTGGTGGACATCGCCGGCAAGACCGGCACCGCCCAGGTGGCGGAGATGCGCGGAGAGGCGGTCAAGAGCAAGGACCTGCCTTACGAGATCCGGGACCACGCGTGGTTCGTGGCCTACGCCCCGGCGGACAAACCCGAGATCGCCGTCGCCACCCTCGTGGAGCACGGCGGTGGCGGAGGAGCCACGGCCGCCCCCATCACCCGCAAGGTGGTCGAGGCCTGGTTCCTCTCGGGTGACGACGAGTCCGAAGATGTGGAAATGACCGACGCGCAGTTGAACGCGTTGTTCGCCGAGCGGCCGCGACATGCAAATTGACCGCCGCCTCGTGGCCGGCTTCGACTGGCCGTTGTTCGTCCTCTCCGTCGGGCTGGCGCTGCTGGGGATCGTCACCATCTACAGCGCCACCTGCAGCGTCAACGAAGAGTGCTCACGCTACCTCGCCACCAAGCAATCCTACTGGCTCGTCATCGGCCTGTTCTGCATGGTGCTGGCCTTCTCGGTGGACTACCAGCGCCTGAACCGCTGGGCGTACCCGATCTACGGCGCCCTCGTCATCCTCCTCGGCCTGGTGCTGCTCATCGGCATCACCAGCGGCGGCTCCCAGCGTTGGCTGGACCTGCGCTTCTTCGCCCTTCAACCCTCCGAGCTGGCCAAGATCGTGCTTGTGCTCGTGCTCGCCAAGACGCTTTGCTACTACGAGCCCGGCTACTCGTTGACCGCTCTGGGCGTACCGCTCATGCTGTGCGCGCCGGTCCTGTTGCTCGTGCTCCTGCAACCGGACCTGGGCACGGCCGTGCTGATATTTCTCATCGCCATGGCGGTGGCGGTGATGTCCGGGCTGCGGGTGCGCTCGCTGGCGTACTTCACCGCGGCCGCCATCGCCGCTTTGCCCGTCGGATGGCAGTTCCTCAAACCGTATCAGAAGACCCGCATCTGGACCTTCATGAACCCCGAGTCGGACCCGCTCGGAGCCGGCTACCACGTCGTGCAGTCCAAGATCGCCATCGGCTCCGGACGCCTCTGGGGCACGGGGTATCTCCAGGGCAGCCAGAACCGCCTGGAGTTCCTGCCCGAGCAGCATACGGACTTCATCTTCGCGGTGTTCGCGGAAGAGTGGGGATTTTCCGGGTGCGTGGTGCTGTTGGCGGCGTATACGCTGCTGATCCTGCTGGCGCTACGGGTGGTGCGGCGGGCTCAGGACCGTTTCGGCGTGCTGCTGGCGGCGGGGATCACGGCGATGCTGTTCTGGCAGTTCACCATCAACATCGGCATGGTCACCGGACTGCTGCCGGTGGTAGGCATCCCCTTGCCCCTCATCAGCTACGGCGGGTCCTCGCTGGTCACCACCATGCTGGCTCTCGGGCTCCTGATCAACGTGAGCATGAGGCGCAACACACGCTAGCGGCCAGTCCGGGCCGCGGCGGAACGGGTTTTCAGCCCAGGGCCTTGTCGATCTCGCTTACCAGCCTGGCCTTCGGGGCGGCGCCGACGATCTGGCCCGAAAGGGCTCCTTCCCGGAAGATCATCAGGTTGGGGATTCCCCGGACGCCGTAGCGGCTGGGGGTCTCGGGATTCTCGTCGACGTTGATCTTGACCACCTTGAGACGCCCGTCGTACTCGCGCGCCAGCTCTTCCAGCACGGGCGCGATGGCCTTGCACGGACCGCACCATGGAGCCCAAAAATCCACCAGCACCGGCAAGGACGCGCCGATCACCTGCGCTTCGAACTCGCTGTCCGCGACGTGGGATATCTCCATGGAAACGTGTCTCCCTCCTGCTGTGGTGTCCTCAACGGCGTCTCATATCTCCGAAAGAAGGTTCAACAGAGTGCGGACCCCGAACCCCGTCCCCCCTTTCGGATGCGTAAGGTGCTCCTTGCTCGCGAACGCGGGCCCGGCGATGTCCAGATGCGCCCAAGGCACCTCTCCGACGAACTCCTGAAGGAACAGCGCCGCGGTGATGGCGCCGGCGGAGCCGCCGCCCACGTTCTTGATGTCGGCGACGCTGCTCTTGATGTCCTCGCGGTACTCGGCGGCCAGGGGCAGCCGCCAGAGTCCTTCGCCGGCATCCCGGCCGCACGCCATCAGACGGTCCGCAAGCTCATCGTCGTTGCTGAACAGCCCGGCCAACTCGTTGCCCAGCGCCACGATGCAGGCCCCGGTCAGCGTGGCGAGATTGATCATGCAGTCGGGCTTCTCCGCCGCCGCCAGGGTCAGGGCGTCCGCGAGAATGAGCCGGCCCTCGGCGTCGGTATTCATGACCTCCACGGTCTTGCCGCTGCGGTAGCGGATGATGTCTCCCGGCTTCTGAGCGCCGCCGTCCGGCAGGTTGTCCGTGGCCGGCACCAGGCCCAGCACCTCCGCCTCGGGCGCCAACTCCGGCAGCACGCTCATGACCCCGATGACCGCCGCGCCCCCGGCCATGTCGAGCTTCATGGTCTCCATGGAGCGCGCCGGCTTGAGGGACAGTCCTCCGGAATCGAACGTGATGCCCTTGCCGATGAGGGCCAGCTTTTTCCGCGCCGGCCCCTTGGGCCGGTAGCGCATGTGTATGAAGCGCGGCTCCTCGCGGCTTCCCTGGTTGACCGCGAGGAGTCCGGCAAGCTTCATCTGCTGGATCTTCCGCTTGCCCCACACCTCCACCTCGAGCCCTTGGCCCTGGCACGAGGCCAGCGCCTGCTCCGCCAGGTAGGCCGCGGTTGCCGTGGACGGCGGCTCGTTCACGAGATCCCGCGCCAGCGCCACGGCCGACGCCGCCAGTCGCGCGCGCTTGACGGCGCGGGCCAGGGCCGCGCTCCGGGTACCCGCGGTGCGTCCCAGGACGAGGGTGCGGAGCGCTGCCCCGGAGTTGCCGTTGGAACGGTACTTGGTGAAGCGGTAGCCGTTGAGGAGAGCGCCCTCGGCGACGGCGCTCACCACCGCGTCCACCTGCTGGTCCCGAGGCAGCATGAAGGTCGCCTCGTCGGCCCAGAGCCGCGCGGCCTCTCTGGCGGTCACCGCCCCGGCCACGCGCCAGTCATGGAGCCGCTCGTCTTCGTGCTTTCCGACGCCCACCAGCAGCAGGTGCCCGGCGGGCATGGCGCCGTGCGTCGCCACCAGGAGCGAGCCGCCGCTCTTGGCCTTGAAACCGCTCTTCTTGACGAGCGCGCCGAGACGGCCATGGAGTCCGCGGTCGAGGGTCCGCACCAAGCTGTCCTCGAGCCCCTTGTCGGTCACCGGAACCGCCAGCAGCGCGCTCCGGACTCGCGCCGGGGTGATCTCCCTCAGCTTGATTTCCATGGCATGAATCAGAATGGACGGCCACGAATCAGGTTCATGAACTCCGCGCGCGTCTTCTCCTGTGTGCGGAAAGCGCCCAGGAGCGCGCTGGTCACGATGGTGGAGTTCTGCTTCTGCACCCCGCGCATGCGCATGCACATGTGCTCGGCTTCCATCACCACCGCGACCCCCAGCGGCTTGATGCGCTCCATGACGGTCTGGGCGATCTGGTTGGTCAGCCGCTCCTGCACCTGCAGGCGCCGGGCGTAGGCATCCACCAGCCGCGCCAGCTTGGACACCCCGACGATTTGACGGCGTGGAATGTAGGCCACGTGGGCCTTGCCGTGAAACGGCAGCAGATGATGCTCGCAGAGGGAGAAGAAATCGATGTCCTTCTCCAGGATCATCTCCTGGTAGTCTTCGGTGAAAAGGGCGCCGTTGATGATGGCTTCCGGGTCCTGTTCGTACCCGCTCGTGAAAAACGACAGAGCCGCGGCGACTCTTTCCGGGGTCCTCTGGAGGCCCTCCCGGTCGGGGTCTTCCCCGAGCGCGGCGAGGATGGCGCGGACATGCCCGGCGAGGGAATCCGTCTGTTGTTCGTGGCTGTGAGAGAGTCTTTGAACGGACATCGAGGCAACGTAACATCTGCCCAAAACCGGGTCAAATCGAGCCGGCTCGCGTCGCGCGGCCGTCCAGGCGGCGGCCATACGTCGTGCCCTGTCCGGTGAATTGCGCTATAAAGGGCCCATGATCAACGTGACCGAAAGCGCGCCCGAGGAAGATGCTTCCCACCTGGTGACCCTGGAGGAAATCGGCCGGTTCGTGGACGAAGCCGCGGACTTGCAAGGATGCCTCAACAGCATTGCCGGCATCGTGGCCAAGCGCATGCAGACCGAGGTGTGCTCTGTCTACCTTCTCGACACGGACCTGGGCAGGCTCACCCTCGGCGCCACCAAGGGGCTGGACCCGGTGGCCGTGGGGCGCGTCTCCATGAACGTCGGAGAGGGGCTGGCGGGACTGGTGGTGGAGACCGGCGAGCCCGTGATGGTGATGGACGCTCCGTCGCATCCCCGGTTCCTCTATTTCCCGGAGACCGGCGAAGAACGGTACCACTCCTTTTTCGGCGTCCCGGTCAACGCGCGCAAGAAACCCATCGGCGTTCTGGTGGTGCAGACCTCCCGCCCGCGCGAGTTCACGCAGGACGAGGTCCGTCTGCTCAAGGCCATCTCCGCGCAGGTTTCCACCATCATCGTGCACGCCCGGCTGATGGACTCGCTCAAGGACAAGGAGCGTGAGCGCAGGCAGTCGCGCCGGCGCATGGTCGGCGCAATGCGCCGGCTCCGGTCTTCCGAGGGACGGGGCAAGCAGCGCAGCGGCGAAGCGCCGCGCAAGTTCCGCAGCCGTCTCACCGGGCTGACCGCCTGCCCGGGCTTCGCCATCGGCAAGGCGCACATCATGCAGCGGCGCCTTGACCTGGGCGCGGTCACGAGGTCCCACACGGGCGATCCCCGGGGGGAGGTCGAACGCTTTCGTTCGGCGGTGCGGCGCGCCGTGGCACAAGTAGCGGAGATCAAGACCCGCATGACCGCCCTCATCTCCGACGAGGCCGGAGCGATCTTCGACGTGCACCGGCTGGTGCTCAACGATCCCGTCCTTCAGGACGAGATAGAAAAACGCATCCGCGAGAGGGGACTGACCGCCTACTACGCCGTGGCCAGCACCTTCCGGAAGCACATGCAGACCGTGAGCGAGGTGGGCGACAGCTACCTCAAGGAACGCACGGCCGACATCCGCGACGTCGCCGAGCGCCTGCTGGACAACCTGTCCGGGACCGGAGACCGCCGGCAGACGATCCCGGACAGCGGCGCCATCCTGGTGGCCGAAGACCTTTCGCCGGCGGACCTCGCGGTCATCGAGGGAGATCGTTTCCAGGGCATCGTTCTTTCCACGGGCGGCGTCACGTCCCACGCATCCCTGCTTGCCAAGTCGTTCGAGATCCCTACCGTGGTGGCGGCGGAGGGCCTGCTCGAGAGCGTGCAAGCGGAGGACTCGTTGATCGTCGACGGCAACTCGGGAGTGGTGTTCGTCAATCCCAACAGGGAGATCATCGGCGAGTACGACCGGCTGGAGCGCCACTATCTCGCGGTCAATCGCGAACTGGACGAGATGCGCGATTTGCCGGCCGAGACCACCGACGGCCACCGGGTGCGTCTGCTGGCCAACATGGGCCTGCTCACGGACATCCGGTTCGCGCATGCCCACGGCGCCGAGGGCATCGGCCTTTACCGGACGGAGATTCCGTTTCTCGCCTACCATGACTTTCCCACCGAGGCGCAGCAGTTCGCCCTCTATCAGAAGGTCGTGGAGGGGATGGCGGGCAAGCCCGTCACCATCCGCACCCTCGACATCGGCGCCGACAAGTACCCGCCCTATGTCGGCCTCGCCCGTTCCGAGCCGAATCCCTTTCTCGGATGGCGTTCCATCCGGGTGTCCCTGGAAGTGTCCGACACGTTCCGGATGCAGCTCCGCGCCATCCTCCGCGCGAGTGCGCTGGGACCGGTGCGCATGTTGATCCCCATGGTCTCCAGCCTGGAGGAGATCCTCCGGGTCAAGGCCATGGTGCGCGAGATCAAGAACGAACTCACCCGCCGCGGCGTCCCCTTTGACGCCGGCATGGAACTGGGAATCATGATCGAGGTGCCGTCGGCGGTGCAGATGGTCCACCGCCTGGTGGAGGAAGTGGATTTCGTGAGCATCGGCACCAACGATCTCATCCAGTACCTGCTGGCCGTGGACCGCGGCAACCGCAAGGTGGCGCCCCTGTACGAACCGTTTCATCCCGCGGTCCTGTCGGCGCTGAGCCAGGTCATTCGCGCGGCCAAGGACCGCGGGAAGGGAGCGGCGATGTGCGGCGAGATGGCCGGCGACCCGCTCTCCACCGTGTTGTTGATGGGGATGGGCCTCGAAGAGTTCAGCATGGAGTCCCTGTCCATATCCGTGGTCCGCAAGCTGGTACGCACGGTGAGCTACGAACGCGCGCAAGCCATCGCCGAGACCGCGCTCCGGATGGACACGGTCGACCAGATCAAGCGACACCTCTTCGGCGAAATGCGCGCCCTGGGACTGGTGGAGTTGGTGGAACTCTATCGCTGAGCCGGCAAGGACGTGACGCCGGTCTCCTTCCGTTGACACCTCAAGCCCGCGCAGCCCTCCCGCCGGCCCCTGCCAAGTGCCCGTGGCCGTTGGCTTTGGGGCTTTCTCACCCCGCTGGCACGGCGGTTGCTCTCATGTTGCGGCATGAAGGAGCCCCCGTGCGGGCCGGAGCCGGGAACCCTGGTGGCGGCCGCGGAAGAGGATTGCCGGGACGAATGCGTCGCGGCGCACCTGCCCCTGGTGGAAGCCATCGCCCGTCAGCTTCACCGCCGGCTGCCGCCCAACGTGGACGTCGACGCATTGATCAACTCCGGCGTGGTGGGTCTGCTGGAGGCGCTGGACCGCTACGATCCTGAACGCGGCGTCACTTTCCCCGTCTTCGCCAGGCACCGCATCTACGGCGAAATGATCCAGTGCCTGCGATCTCTGGACTGGGTCAGCCGTTCGATCCGGGCCTGGGGGCGCCGCTTTGCCACGGCACGCGCGCGCCTCACCGGGCAACTCTGCCGCGAGGCCACATCCGAAGAAATGGCTCGGGAGCTGGAACTGCCTCTGGAACGGTACCACAAGCTCAACTACCAGGTGGGGGAGCACGGGTGCCTGAGCCTCGACGACCCTGCGTGCAGCGAGCTGGATCTGATCATGGACCGAAGCGCCGACGGCCCGGATCTCTATCGAGACCCGTGTCACGACGTCGAACGCGTCGACTTGGTGGACAAGCTGAAGCAGGCGGTGGCCGGGCTTCCGGAGCGAGAACGCGTGGTGGTCACGCTACGCCACTACCATGATCTCAAGTTCCGCGAGATCGGGGAGGGGCTGGGCGTGACGGAAGCGAGAGTCTGTCAGATCTACGTGCAGGCGCGCAAGCGCCTTTACAAGGCGCTCATGGACTAGTCTCGGATGCGCCCGGAGAGATTCGTGGGGCCTCAGCCTCCGGCCCGGATGGCGGCGATTTCGTCCCGGATCACCTGCTGCCTGGGCGAGTCCGGCTCGTACTGCTGGGCCGCGCGCTCCAACGCATCGATGGCCTTGCCGGTCTCGTCCCGCAGCAGGTACGACTGGGCCAGGTAGTAGTGGGCCTTGCCGGGCTGGTTCAGCTTCCGGTAGGCGTATCCGAGACGGCGCGCGGCCTCGGGCCAGAACGGCGCCGACTGACGCGCCTTCAGGTAGGCACGCGCGGCTTCCCGAAAACGCGATTCCTTCTCGAAGAGCCGGCCCTGGTACAGGTGGCTGATGGGATCTTCGGGCCGGCGTTCCAGCATGCGCTCAAGGGCGGCATGAGCCTTGGAGATTTCCTCCGTGTGCAGGTACACGCGTCCGAGGTCACGGTGCAGGTTGGGGACGGCCAGGTTCAACCGCGCCACCCGCTCCAGCATGTCCCGCGCCTGCACCCACCGGCCGGTGGCGGCATAGGCGAGCCCGAGCGCGTACGCGGGCATGGCCGCGGCGGGACGGTCTTCGTGGTCTTTCCGCAGCCGTTCCACCACCGCATCGGGCTTGTCCCGCAGCGCGATCAACAACTTGACGCGCTGGATGTCGTCGGCGTCCCTGAAACGGGGCGCCGAAAGCCCCTGCGCGCGTATCGATGCCGACAGATTGGCGATCCGTTTGTCCGTCAACGGATGCGTCAGCAGGTAAGCCGGCCTCCCGACGGGATTGAGCAGCCGGTCGCGGTACATCCTCTGCATGAAGGTGACCGCCGCCTGAGGATCGTAACCGGCGCGGGCAAGGTAGCCGACGCCGAGGTTGTCCGCCTGC
Organism: Deltaproteobacteria bacterium; assembly: GCA_028818775.1. Lineage (NCBI taxonomy): Bacteria > Pseudomonadati > Myxococcota > Myxococcia > Deltaproteobacteria bacterium. Next base: position 27,767 of record JAPPNE010000156.1, read on the forward strand.
TCCTCCATCTGCCGGCTGAACTCCAGTTGCCGCGACATGGCTACCGCGGGCCCGGCCAGGGCGGCGGGGCCGATGACCGGCGCCAGGAACACCCCCAGCATGCCGACGAGCATGGCGACGTCCGTGGAGGAAGCGAGAACGTGGAAGTGCCGCGCGTTCACGTGAACGATCTCATGGGCGATGACCGAAGCCAGCTCGTCCGTGCTCTCCACCCGCTGAATGAGGCCGGAGTGAAGGAAGATGCTGCCGCCGGGAACCGCGAACGCGTTCAGCGACGAATCCTCGATCACAAAGAAGCGGTACGGGTACCGGATGTTGCCGACGGCTTCGAGGACACGGCGGCCGATGCGGTCGGCGTAGAGTTCGACCTCGGGGTCTTCGATGAACTTGAGCTGACGCCGGGCCTCGCGCCGGAACTGCCGGCTGATGCGGATTTCCTCGTCCTGGGACAGGGCGTGGGCGGGCGGCATGCGGAGCGGCGCCGTCGCGTGGCACACAACCAACAGCACCACGGCCCAGACGTGGAGGGCTCTCCGCATGCGGAAAATCTATCGGACGCCCCCCGGCGGGTCAAACCAGCGTCGTGTCCCGCGTCGCATCGTGACGCCGTGTGACGCAGGATACCAAGTTCCCGGCTGGATCAATCGAGTCCGAGCCAGACGAACAGTTCGCCGGGCGGGAACGGCAGATGCAGGGTCAGGTCGAAGATGCCGGCGAAGAACGCGTACGCCACCGCCGTCAGGATGATGGACATGAGCCAGCTCTCCCGCGCCCCGACCTTGAGATAGAGGAAGGTCGCCACCATCGATGACCACACGAATCCGATGAGCCAGATGGAGACGAAGAAGCCCACGACCCAGGCGCTGATGGCCAAGGTGCGGCGGCGCGTCTCTTCGGGTGAAATCTCTTCGACGTCCTCGACGCCCTCCTCTCCGTGCACGACCACTCTGGAGGTGATGGTGACTTCCTTGACGAAGACCACCGCGCTGATGACCAGGGCGGGAAGGCCGATGATGAGCGGGAACAGCGCGGCCCGTTCCTCGAAAGCGCCGAAGCCGAAGAAGACCTCGCGCATCACGTAGGCGAACAACGCGACGAAGCAGAACGCGAAGACGCCCTGGGCGATGCGGTCATTGCGCGACACAGGCTCCATCATCTTGGTGATGCCGGGCACCTCGAACTTGTCCTCGTGGCGCTCGGCCCGCTTGCGCTCCCGCCAGGACTGATAGAGGGGATACAGCGCTCCGGCCAGGATCAGGAGCGCGATCAGGATCACACCCGGCCGCAGGAGGAAACCGGCGCCGTAGACCTTGGTGGCGATGAACAGGTTGTTCTCCGCGATGCCGCCCAGGACGAGCCCCAGCAGCAGCGGCGGGCGCTGCCAGTCGAACCGCACCATGAGCCATCCCACGGCGCCGAACAGAAGCACCAGGAACATGTCGCCGAAGGCATTGTTGACGGCGAAGCCGCCAAGATAGATGAGCAGGAGGAGGAACGGAATCAGGTAGGTGCCCTTGACGAACGTGATCCTGGCGAGCTGGTTCAGGAACAGCAGGCAGACCGCCACGGTGATGATGTTCGAGACGACGATGATCCAGACGAAGGAAAACGTGAGGTCCAGGTGCTTTGCCGGGTCGAGCAGGTCCGGTCCGGGCACGATCCCCTGAATGATGAACGCGCCCAGCAGGATCGCCATGGAGACGCTGCCGGGCACGCCGAAGGCGATGGTCGGCACCAGCGCGCCACCCTCCTTGGAGTTGTTGGCCGCGCCGGGTCCCAGCACGCCCTCGATGGCGCCCTTGCCGAAGCGGTCCTTGTCTCCCCCCGAACTCTGCACGGCGTGGGCGTAGGCCACCCACTGGGCCGGGCCGCCTCCCAAGCCGGGGATGAGGCCGATGTAGGAGCCGATGGCGCTGCAACTCAGCACCAGCTTCCAATACCGGAAGGTGTCGATGATCCCCTGCATGACGCCGCCAAGCTTGCCGGTGGACTGGCGCGCGATGCTCGACCCCTGCACCGACAGCTCGATGATCTCGGGGATGGCGAACAGTCCCACGGTGACCGAGACCAGCGAGAGACCGTCCCACAGGAACAGCGCGGCATCCTCGCCGATGAGCGGGTCGAGGGTGAAGCGCGGCACGCTCTCGATGGGGTCCAGGCCGACGGTGGCGAGGATCAGCCCGAAGGCGCCGGTGCACAGTCCCTTGAGCATGTTGCCGCCGCTAAGGGAGGCCACGAACGTGATGCCCAGAAGGGCCAGCATGAAGAATTCCGAGGAGCCGATGGAGAGCACCAGCGGCTGCACGATGGGGATGGCCAGGGCCAGGGCGAAGGCGCCGAAGACGGCGCCCACCAGCGAGCTCATGAGCGCCGCGCCCAGGGCGCGGCCCGCTTCTCCCTTCTTGGCCATGGGGTGGCCGTCGACGATGGTCGCCGCGGTAATGCCCTCGCCCGGCACGCCGAAGAGGATCGAGGTGATGTCCCCTGTGGTGGCGGTGACCGCGTTGGAACCCAGCAGAAACGCGAACGCGGTGGTGGGGTCCATGTTGTAGATGAACGGGAGCATGAGCGCCAGCGTCGTGGCGCCCCCCAGACCGGGCAGGATGCCCACCACGAACCCGATGGCGATGCCGATGAGCATGAACAGGAACGGATCCTGCCCCGCCTCGCTGAACGGCAGAATGTTGGCCAAGCCGATGAAGAATGAATTAAAGGTGTCCATACGATAGTCTCTGAACGGTGGAAGCCCGATCCGCGACAGGACAAGCCCTCACCGTTCGTAACGGTTTAAGGGCCGTTTGCGGCAGATGGCAGACGCTGGGGTTGTGTTGGGAGAAAGTACGTAATCAAACGTGCCTTTATCACTGAATTGACAAGGCATGTCAAGCACCGGACGGTTGCGGCAAGGCTCACAAAAGGCCGGACTTTTGGTGAGCCTTTCGGTCGGGGTAAAGGATGCGCGGCGCCTGCTCCGCGGCGGGTTATCGCTTGGCCGCCAGGGACTCGTAGCTGGTCCCCTCGCCGTTCTCCTGGCTTACCGGAAGGCCCAGGCCGGCCCACCCTTCCACCAGCACTTGTCCGTAAGGGTCGCGCATGCCGCCGAAGCCGCCCACGACGCTGGCGACGTCTTGGTACCCCGTCTGCTCCAGCAGGTTGGCCGCGCTGTTGGACCGCGGCCCCGCCTTGCAGCCCAGCAGCAACTTCCGGTCCTTGGCGTAGTGGCGCTCTACTACCTCGACGAACTCATGGTTGTAGACCATGCCCTGCGCCGGATCGTGGAAGGCGATGGGAATGTTCACCGCTCCCTCCGGGTGCCCCTCGGCGAACTCCTCCACCGTGCGCACGTCGATGTACACGGCGCCGGCGTCCTGCCGTAACGTGTCGTAGGCTTCCTGCGGCGAAATCTCCTTCACGGTCTCTCCTGGTCGTGTCCTGTCGAGTCGCGGCTCCGCGCCGGTGCGGCCGCCGCCCCTACATCCCCATCACGTTGTAGCCGGCGTCGACGTGAAGCGTCTCGCCGGTGACGCCGCTCCCCAGCTCGCTCACGAGATAGACGGCGGTGCGGCCGATCTCGGCGGCGTCCACGTTGCGCTTGAGGGGCGCCCGCTCGCCGGCGAGGCGCAGCATGTCCCGGAACCCGGCGATGCCGGCCGCCGCCAGCGTCTTCACCGGCCCGGCCGAAATGGCGTTCACCCGGATGCCGTCCGGCCCGAGGTCGTAGGCCAGGTAGCGCACGCTGGCCTCCAGCGCCGCCTTGGCCACGCCCATGACGTTGTAGTTGGGCACGACCTTCTCCGACCCCATGTAGGTCAGCGTCACCACCGCCCCGTCGCGCCCCTTCATGAGCCGGGCGGCGTGGCGCGTGAGGACGACCAGGGAGTAGGCGCTGATGTCCAGCGCCGTGTGGAACCCGGCCCGCCCGGTCTCGACGTAGGGCTGCGCCAGATCCTCCTTGTTGGCGAAGGCGATGGCGTGGATGAGGATGTCGAGACCGCCCCACTCGCGCCCGACCTCCCCGAAGACGGTTTCGATCTCTTCATCGCGGGTGACGTCGCACGGCAGGATCAGGCTCGATCCGATGCCCTCGGCCAAGGGGCGGACGCGCTTCTCCAGGACCTCGCCGGCGTAGGTGAAGGCCAGTTCCGCTCCCTGGGCGTGCAGCTCCTGAGCCACCGCCCAGGCGATGCTCCGCTCATTGGCCACGCCGAAGATCAACGCCTTCCTGCCTGCCAGAATTCCGGCCATGTCAGTCTCCGTGCATTCGCGGCGGCGCACCCTCGAAGGCTCGCCGCCCGCCCTACTCCGGCCCCTTGGTCAACCCCCTCTGCCAGAGGTACTCCGTCTCGCCGAGGTTCTTGCCCACCCAGCGCCCGGCGACGTAGAAGAAGTCGCTCAAGCGGTTGACGTACTTCAGAGGCCACTCGCCGACGTGCTCCACGCGCGACAGCCGGAGGATCTCCCGCTCGGCCCGCCGGCACACCGTGCGGCACTGGTGAAGCTGCGCGCTGACGGGTCCGCCGCCCGGCAGGGTGAACGACTTGAGCGGCTTGAGATCCTTCTGGCACTCGTTGATGAGCTGCTCCAGCCGGGTGACCTCCTCCGCGCCCACCCGGTGCATGCCCTCGTAGGTGAAGTCTTCCGGGGTCGCCAGCTCGCTGCCGAGGTCGAACAACTCCTGCTGGATCTGCTGGAGCCAGCCGTCGAGCTTGAGGTGCAACTCGCGTTCTCCCCTTCCCTGCTCGTTCCAGGCGCGCGCGAGGCCCACCACCGCGTTCAGCTCGTCGACGGCGCCGTAGGCCTCCACCCGCCTGGAGTCCTTGGGAACGCGTTTCCCGCCCACGAGGCCGGTGGTGCCGTCGTCGCCCGTTCGCGTGTACACGCGCGTGATTCGGATGGCCACTTGAGGTCTCTCGTCCCGCACGGATGATGGCGACAAGCGTATCGGGTTCGGGGAGAGAAGCCAACCATTGCCAGTATCCCGGCGCTCCTTGGGAATTGTTTTTTTCGCGGATCGAAGATGTTAGGAGGAAAGGTGATGGTGACGAGCTTCTACCGGCGTTCCGGCCTCTACCTCGGTCTGGTGCTGCTGGGCCTGACGCTCCTTTCGGGCTGCATCCGGGAGGAGGAGATGCAACTCGTCTACGCCCAGCGCTGCGCGAGCTGCCACGGCGCCACCGGCGGGGGTGACGGCCCCATCGCCAAGGCGCTGTCCGCCGAGATTCCCGACTTCCGCGACACCGTCGCCAACCTGGACATCTTCGACATCCGTCGCGTCATCAAGAAAGGCAAGGGCATCATGCCCGCCTTCGAGCCCGCCCTGGAGAAGTACCAGATCCAGGACATGGTGCGCATGGTGCGGTTCCTCAGCATGGAGGGACGTGACCTGGAATGGTGGGAGAAGTTCGAACCCCTCGTCTGGGCCCACTGCTCGGTGCCCTGGCAGTATGTCTACGACACCGGCGGTGCCGCCGCCGGCAAGGACAAGTCCTCGTAACGGACCCTGCTCTACGATCTCCACCATGCTTGAATCGACACCAACGCCCCTGAACCTCAGGCGGGAGCACCCGCGGGCGTGGGGGCCAGCGGCGGGAGCGTCGGCTTCTTCCGGATGCTGAGCCCGAAGGCCGCGGCCATGAGTCCCATCCAGCCGCCGGCGAAGAACGCCATCTCGTAGTTGCCGACGTAGTCGTAGAGCAGGCCGCCGCCCCAGGCCATGGCTGATCCGCCCACTTGGTGCGCCAGGAAGATCCAGCCATAGATCCGGCCGATGGACTGTTTGCCGAAGGTCTGGCCCGCGAGCATGACCACGGGCGGCACCGTGGCGAACCAGTCGAGGCCGTACACGACGGTGAAGAAAAGGAGCCCGGCGGTGTTGTCCACGAGCGTCAGGTAGAATAGCGACAACCCCCGCAACGTGAACACACCGGCGATCAGCTTCCGGGGGTCGACGCGGTCCGCCAGCCAGCCGGAGAACAGCGTCCCGATGACGTTCATGGTCCCCATGAGGCCGATGGCGCTGGCTACCGTGAGCTTGTCGAACCCGTTCTCCAGGGCATGGGGAAGCAGGTGGGTGCCGACGAGGCCGTTGGCCGTGCCGCCACAGATGGAGAACACGCCGCACAGGAGCCAGAATGTGGGAGTCTTGATGGCGTCCCGGATGCCCATGACCGGCGCAGCCGTCTTGGCCTCCTCGGTCTTGACCGCCGTCTTGTCGACCGGCGGCACGGCCTGCGCGCCAGGCCCCTGGTTGTAGGGCTCAAGGCCGATGTCCTGCGGATTGTCGCGCATGAGCATCCAGACCAGCAGCACGGCTGCACCGGTGCAGGCAACCAGGATGTAGGAACCCGTGCGCCAGCCGGTGTAGGCGATAATCCAAAGCATGAACGGTATGAAGACGATCTGACCCGTGGAGCTGCCGCTGCTGAGAATGCCCACCGCTTGCCCGCGCCGGGCGTTGAACCACCGGTGCGCCACCGAAGCCGAGAGCACGCCGGACATGCCGCCGGCCCCCAGTCCCACCATGACCCCCCAAGTCAACCAGAACTGCCACAACTGGGAGACGAACGTGGTGCACAGCAAACCCGCGGAGAGCAGGGTCAGCGAGGTCAGCATGACCTTGCGCGGCCCGTACTTGTCCAGCACCCAGCCCACGATCGGAGCGGCCACACCGTAGAGCAAAAGGTTGATGGAGATGCCGAAGGTGATGGCCGAGCGCGCCCAGCCGAAGTCGGCCTCCAGCGGATGGATCAGCACCGTGGGAACCACGCGGATGCCGGCGCCGTTGAAGCTGGCGAAGAAGGTCACCGCCACGATGAGCCAGCCGTAGTGGAACGGCAGCGGTATGGGCGGACGCGGCTTGGCATCCGGGGTCGCGGGTTGGTTCATCCGGTTCCCTTCTCCAAGGAAGCCTGGCATGTGCGTCACACCAGGTCGCATTGGAATACGGGGATCGCTCCGAAGGCGATCCCCGTTGAATGACGGCGGCTACTTCGGCAGCGCGTCGCGCATGGCTTGGGTGTACTTGCTGTAGGTCTTCACGTAGTTGTCCAGGTCCGCCTGCGCCACCTTGGAGTCACCGGCGACGATGGGGCTCTTGGACTTGGCCAGGAACTCCTTGTATTCCGGATCGGTCATGGCCTTCATGAACAGATCTTCCAGGATCTTCTTCCTGTCGTCGGGCAGACCCGGCGGCGCCACGATGCTGCGGCCCACGTAGAGGCGGAGATCGACACCCTTCTCCACGGCCGTCGGGGTGTTGGGAGCATTCACCGGCCGTTCGCTGTGCAGGTGAAGGATCGGCCTCACGTCGCCCGACGCGATGTAGGTGGCGGTGGTGGGGTGGTCGATGGGCTGCAGGTAGACGTCGAAGTCATTCCGGATCATGGCCGGTATGCCCTCGCTGGTGCCGCGGTAGCCCGACACGACGTCCATCTGGATGCCCAGCTCCTTGGCCGTCACGAACGTCGGGATCCAGCGCGAGACGCCGATGCCCTCCACGCCCCATTTCACGCGTTTGGCCTTCTGGAGGTCCTCAAGCGTATGAAACTTGGAGTTCTTGCCCACGATAAGGCTGTAGGGCTCGGCCCCGACCCGTGCGATATAGGTGAACTTGGTGACGTCGTAGCCGGTCTTGGCGACGCCGCTGATCAACTGCTTGCCAAGCATGCCGTCGGTGAACAGGTGGCCCAGCGTGTAGCCGTCGGGCTTGGCTTTGTACATGGCCACCGTACCGATGACCAGTCCTCCGCCGGTGATGTTCTTGACCACGAGATGGACGCCCTTGGGCAGGTACTTCCGCATGGTCCTGCCGATGCCCCGGGCCAGCCGGTCGAACCCACCGCCAGGAGATCCCGCGACGATGATGGTGATGTTCTTCTTCGGAAAGTCCGCCGCCGCAACGGTGGTCGCTTGCGTAAAGGCCACCAGAGTCAGCAACAGCGCGATAACAACCCACTTTCTCATGACGGTCCTCCTGTGCGTAAACGCCGTATCTGCCCGATTTTTCGGGGTTCCCTAGGAAACAACATCGGGGAGTGCTTGTCAATCGAGCTTCCTGGGACAGGATGGGGATCGGCGCCGGACGTGGGAACCCCGGCCGCGGGCGTTGCAACGAACGTCGCTGGTGGCGTAGTACCCTAACCAGTTATGCCTATCGAGACCAGGAGGAAGCCGTATGGAGATCCGCAAGCTCGTGACCATCGTCGAGGAAACCCGGCGAGAGATGGACCGCCCGGTGGAGCCCGCCTCCCGTCAGTGCGCGGCCATCGCCGTGATCGCCAACCCCTATGCCGGGGTCTATGACGAGGGGCTCGAAGAGTTGCAGAAAGCGGGCGCGGAGCTCGGCGGCCTGCTGGCCCAACGCGCCATCGACGCGCTGGGCATCGACGGCGCCGCCGTTCACAGCTACGGCAAGGCGGCGGTCGTGGGCGAGAACGGCGAGCGCGAGCATGCCGCCGCGGTGATGCACCCGCGGCTTGGCAAGCCGGTGCGCGAGATTGTCGGGCCGGCGCGCTCGGTCATGCCCTCGACCACGAAGATCGGCGGTCCCGGGACCGCCATCGATTGCCCGCTGCACCACAAGGACGACGTCTGGAAGTTCAGCCACTTCGACTCGATGCAGGTCTCGGTGCCCGACGCCCCGCGCGCCGACGAGATCGTGGTGGTCCTGGCCATCAGCGACTCGGGCCGTCCGTTCCACCGGGTCGGCGAGGATCTGGCCGCCGCCGACGTGATGGCGAAAAAGGAGTAGGTGGCCCTCGGGAAGAGTAAAATGCCTAAAGAAGTCATCGACATCCACGCCCACTTCACCCCGCTCGAGTGGATCGAGGGTATGCGCCGGGACGGCGCCCGGCACGGGTGCCACATCGAGGAGGACGCCTCGGGTCGGCTGTCGCTGCGGGTCGGGGACGGCCGTCCCTCATCGCTGCAGCCGTTCCTTTCGGACCTGCCGGCGCGGGTGAGCGCCATGCGGGAGCGGGGGCTGGACCGGCAGGTGCTGTCGCCGCCCATGACCATCGTGACGTATCAACTGGAAGGCGTTCACGGGCAGGCGGTGTCACGCCTCTTCAACGAGACCAACGCCGAGGCGGCGCGCGGGACGCCCGGGCTGATCCCGGTGGCCACGGTGCCCATGCAGGCGGGACGGGAGGCGGTGGAGGAGCTCCGGTACGCGGTGGAAGTGCTGGGCATCCCCATGGTGGAGATCGGCACCCACATCAACGGGGTGAACCTCGACGACGAGGCGTTCCGGCCGTTCTTCGAGTGCGCCGCCGACCTGGGCGTGCTGGTGCAACTGCATCCGCACCGCGTGGCCGCGGCGGAGCGGCTGAGCCGGTACTACATGAACAACCTGGTGGGCAATCCCGTGGACACCGCCATCGCGGCGGCGTCCCTTATCCTCGGCGGCGTGATGGAGCGTTACCCGTCCCTCAACATCTGCCTGGTGCACGGCGGCGGCGCCCTCCCCTACCTCCTCGGCCGCGTGATCCACGGCCACGGCGCGGTGGACGCGGCGCGCGCGGTGCCGGGCAACCCGGAAACGTACTTCCGCCGCTTCTACTTCGACACCATCCTGCACGACCCGCGCATGCTCACGTTCCTGCATCAGCTTGCAGGCGAGGAACGGTTGCTGCTGGGCACCGACTACCCCTACGACATGGGAGAGCGCGATCCGCTGGGGCTGCTGGAACGCGCCGGGCTGGGCGACTCCGACGCGGTTCGCGGGGGGAACGCGGCCCGGCTACTGGGGCTGCGTAACGAAGCAGGAGGTTAGCGTCCCGTCGGGGACATGAAGGAGCATTGATCCCGATGTTGCAAAGAAAGTGTTCGTGAAGAGCGATCCGGAGCACGTCCTACGAATCGTCATCCCCGCGAAAGCGGGAATGACGATTCGTAAATTCTCGAAAACCAGGAAGGTTTCTTTCACTCGATGCGGTTGTCGATGGCCGGCAGCGAGCGCAGGTAGACGGCGATGGCGCTGAGGTCTTCGTCGGTCATGTGCTCGTAGCCATGGATGATGACCCGCTCCATGAGGCCCTGGACGTTGTCGCCGTCGGGCTTGTAGCTGCTCTTGAGCAACTCCACCATGTCCTCCACCGACCAGTCGCCCGCCCCGGTCTCCTTGTGCGGCGTGATGTTGGGTGCGGTTTCACCCTCGGGGCCGTCGGCCGCCCCGGCCATCAGAAGGTCCCGGTCGAGTCCGCCGGCCCAGTCCCGGGGCGTGTGACACTCCGCGCAGTGCGTCACCGCCCGGACCAGATAGGCGCCGCGGTTCCACTGGGCCGGCTTGCCCGGATCGGGGGTCCACGGGCCCTCGTCGAAGTAGCGCCACTTCCACCCCGCCAGCAGGAAGCGCCAGCCGAAGGGCACCGTCAGCTCGGGCTCCCGGTTCTCCCTGCGCACGGGCTTGACCGTGGACAGATAGGCCTTGAGGGCGAGGATGTCCTCGTCGGTCATGTTGGTGAAGGAGGTGTAGGGGAAGGCCGGGAACAGGTGCTCGCCCCCGCGGCCAATGCCCTGGCGCATGGCCCGGAGGAACTCTTCGTCGCTCCACCCGCCGATGCCGGTCTCGGGGTCCGGCGTGATGTTGGTGCTGTAGATCTTGCCGAAGGGGACCTCGATGGCGTAGCCGCCGGCAAGCTCCGCGCCCTTGTTCTTGTAGTCGGTGTGGCAGGCGATGCACAGACCGGCCCGGACGAGGTATTTCCCCCGCGCCACGGGGTCCTCAGCCGCACCCGCCGGGGACAGGTGCACCACCGTCCAGAGCGCCAGCGCCAACCAGACGGCCTCGTATCTCTTGTCGCGCCGAGTCTTGCGTCTCACGAGCAGATCCCCCCAAGATGCGCGGGACTACAGTCGTCGGTAAGACGCGACGACCGCGGTGGCGAGCTTCAGACTCGCCCGTGGCCGGTCAACGAACCGGCCGCGGTCATCCGTTGCGGCACACGATCAGCTCCCGCGGGCAGTCGTGCATCTTTTCCAGCCCGGTATCGGTCACCCGCATCATCTCGCCGAACTGCACCCCGCGCAAGCCGTCCTCGGTCACCACGTTGGGCTGGATCACCAGGCACATGTCCGTCTCGAAACGGAAGTCGGGCGGCGCCCCGCGGCTGGTCGTCGACGTCCGCAGGATCGGCGGCAACTGGCTGGCGCCGTGGACCACGTCGTCGTAGACCGTGAAGCCGCGTTCGTGGACCACGTCCGCCGCCTTTAGCACCTCTTCGGTTCCGGCACCGGCCTTGATGACGCCGGCGATGCGGTCGAAGGCCTCCATGGCCACGTCGTGGAGGCGCCTGTACTCGGGGGTGGGTTCCTCGCCGATGGTGAAGGTGCGCAGGACCTGGCCGGTGTAGCCGGCGTAGTTGGTGCTGATCTCGGTGACCAGCACGTCGCCCTTCCGCAGGATGCGGTTGGAGAGATGCTGCTGGGGCACGCCGCCCCTGGGGTCGTGCATGGATGTGGTGATCATGAAGTGGATGCCGTTGATGCCGCCCTTGCCCAGGTAGACGTCCTCGACGATCCGCGCCAGCTCGTGCTCGGGGATGCCGGGTCGCGCGTGCTCGGTGAGCGCCGCCACCGAGTCGTCGCTCATGGCCGCGGCCTGGCGCAGCCGCTCGATCTCCTCGGCGCTCTTCACTTGGCGCTGGTCGCGCATCTCAGCGCTGAAGTCCTTCCACTCGACTTCGGGCAGGGCCTCCACCAGGCGCAGATAGTGCCGGTAGGGAACGTTGCCGCAAAGCCCCACCGTAGCCTTCTCAAGCCCCCGGTCCTTCAGGTTCTCCAGCACCCGCGGCACCGAATCCACCGAGCCCGTGGGGCTCGATCCCCCGAAACGGACGTCATCCACGACGGCCATGCGCCTGGCATTGGGCAGGTGGTTGGACAGTTGCACGAACAGGGTGGCCTCCCCCTGGCGCAGGTAGACGAAGTATGCCTCGGAGGTGGCAAGCCAGTTGCTCAGGTAGTGGATGTCCGGCGCCGTACGGCTGCCGTAGAACACCACGGCCTCCAGGCCCATGCGGTCCATGCGCGCCCGCACCGCCGCATGGCGGCGCTCGTACTCCGCGTCGGAAAAGCTGAGGTAGTCGGGATCACAAGGCATTGGGTGTCTCCGTCAGGTCACAACCGGTCCGGCACGGCGTCCTTCGGCTTGGCTTTGCTATGCCTGTCCTGAGCTTGTCGAAGGGCTCAGGACGAACGGAAATGCTTTCATTCCGTTCGTCCTGAGCGTAGCGGAGCACCAGCGGCGCGAAGTCGAAGGACGCCATCACCGTTTCCTACGTGGCCGCCAGTCCGGGCTGGGGCGGCGCCAGACGGACCGGCGGGTCCTTGGCGATGGCCAGCGACATGCCCGCGGCCAGCACGGCCAGCACCGCGCCGGTGAGGAAGGACGGGACGTAGTCGCCGAACACATCGTAGGCGATGCCGCTGCCCTGGGCCATGGCGGCGCCGCCCAGTTGGTGCGCCAGAAAGATCAGGCCATAGATGCTGCCCACCGAGTTCTTGCCGAAGGTGTTGCCGGCGATGGCCACCACCGGCGGCACCGTCGCGAACCAGTCCAGGCCGTAGATCACCGCGAAGACGAACATGCCGGCGGGACCTGTGACCGCCGGCAGGATGAGCAGCGAAACCGCCCGCAAAGCGTAGATCCACGCCAGCACCTTGCGCGGGTCCATGCGGTCGCAGAGCCACCCGGCCCCCATGGTGCCGACGAAGTTCAGGCCGGCCATGATCCCCACGGTGATGCTGGCCACCTGGTGGCTGATGCCGATGTCCAGGGCGTGCGGGATCATGTTGGCGCCGATGAGGCCGTTGGAGGTGCCGCCGCAAATGGCGTAGGCGCCGGCCAGGAGCCAGAAGGTGCGTGTGCGGACCGCGTCCCGCACCGTGGTGCTGGTCACCGGCGGTGCGCCGCCGGGTCTCGCGGCCGCGGCCGCGTTGGCCTCCGACTCACCCAGCGCCTCCTCCCCCACCTCGGCGGGATCGTTGCGCATGAGCCACCACACCAGCAGGAAGGCCACCACCGCCACGCCCGAAAGCGTCATGGCCGCCGTGCGCCAGCCCCAGGCCACGATCATGCTCAGCACCACCGGGATGAAGATGAGCTGTCCGGTGGAGCCGGCGCTGTTCAGCAGGCCCAGCACCACGCCGCGGTGGCGCACGAACCAGCGGTGGGCGACGCTGGCCGCCAGTACCGACGAGATGCCGCCCGCGCCGGTGCCGACGATCAGGCCCCACACCACCAGGAACTCCCACAGGCGGTTGATCGACGAGGTCAGCCCAGCCCCCACCGCCAGCAGCGCCAGCGCCACGAGCATCACCACCCGCGGCCCCCGGCGGTCCTGGAAACGGCCGGCGAAGGGGCCGATGGCGCCGTAGAGCACCAGGTTGATGGATACGGCGGCGTTGATCGCTCCGCGGCTCCAGCCGAAGTCCGCTTCCAGCGGTCGCACGAAGGTCTGCGGCGCGGCGCGGATACCCGCGGCCAGGAGCGACGCCGTGAAGGTCGTCGCCACCACCACCCAACCGTAGAAGAACCGGACGTTGAGCGGTCTGCGGGGCCGCGGGTTCGACATGTCGGGTGGGGTGCTCATCGATTGGGCGCGCCGCTTCTCTCCGTGATACAAGCCTTACGCGCGCGGCCCCAGGGCCTCGACGGCGCTCTCGTAGTCTTCGAGCCGCGGCAGCAGCAGCGCGTGCTCCACGCCGGCCTCGCGGTATTCGGCGATGCGCCGGCGGCACGTCGCGGCGTTGCCCAGCAGGTAGAACGCCTCCACCATCTCCTCGGTGATGAGCCCCACGGCGGCCTTCTCGCCGCGGCCCTCCGCGGTGGCGCGAAGCTCGGGCAGGATGCCGGGGTCGAAGCCACCGCGCTCCAGCAGGACTTCTCCCACGAACGGCTCGGCCAGGAGCCGCACCATGCGTTCCTTGAGGGCCGGCATCATGCGCTCGGGATCGCCGGTCAGGCGCACGATTAGCATGCAGGCGATGTCGATGGCCGCCGGGTCGCGTCCCGCCTCCCGGGCCGCGGACGCGATCTCCCGGACCGCGTAGCGCACGTACGCGGTGGGGACGTAGGCGTTGAGGAGCACCCCGTCGGCCACCGCGCCGGCAAGCCGCAGCGCCTTGGGGCCGATGGCGGCCAGGTAGATGGGCAGGCTTGCCTGCGCCGGTGTCACCGCGAGCCGCACGGCCTTGAGGTCCCAGTAAACGCCGGCGCCGCTCACGCGCTCACCCGCCAGGAGTTGCCGGAGCTCGGCCACTGTCTTCTTCATGTGGGTCAGCGGCCGCTCGTAGGGCATGCCCATGCGGCCCTCGATCATCCACTTGTCGCTCCGGCCAAGCCCCAGGAGAAAGCGGCCCCCGGCAATCCGGTCCAGCGTCGCCGCGGACATGGCCAACAGCGCCGGGTTGCGGGTGTAGGGATTGGTGACGCCGAGGCCGAGCCGTATGCGCCGGGTGGCGGCGGCGAGAAAGCCCAGGAGGGAGAACGTCTCCTCGTGAAAGTAGCGCTCGGTGACCCACAGGGAGTCGAAGCCGGCCTCTTCGGCAACCCGGGCGTAGTTCCGCAGCTCATTGCCGCTGTCGATGCCATGGTACAGCACCATGCCCAGCCGTGGCGTCGACGATGTCAAATGTAGGTTCCCGCCCGCTTGAGCCTCGGGTCCAGGACGTCCCGCAGGGCGTCGCCCAGGAGGTTGATGCCCAGCACCGTGATGAAGATGGACAGCCCGGGGAAGAGCGCCAGCCACCACGCGGTGCTGATGTAGATGCGGCCGTCCGCGAGCATGGTGCCCCAGGTGGGGATCTCGGGGGGCACGCCCAGGCCCAGGAAGCTCAGGCTGGCCTCGGAGATGATGGACGAGGCCATGGCGAAGGTGCCGATGACCAGCGACACCTGGATCAGGTTGGGAATGATGTGGCGCGCGATGATCTGGGCGTCGCTGGCGCCCAGCGACTTGGCCGAGATGACGAACTCGCGCGCCTTGAGGGACAGGCTCTGGCCTCGGGTCACTCGGCAGTACTGGATCCAGCGCTGCGCCACCAGGGCGAGGATCAGGTTGAACAGGCCCTGCCCCAGGAACGCCATGATGGTCAGGGCCAGCAGCAGCGGCGGGAAGGCCCACACCACTTCCACGAGCTTCTGGATGGTGAAGTCCACGTTGCCGCCGAAGTACCCCGAGGTGGCCCCGAGAACCACGCCGACCAGGCCGGAGATGGCCACCACGGCAAAGGCGATCAGCAGCGACACCCGGGCGCCGAAGACGATGCGGCTCAGGATGTCGCGGCCGAGGTTGTCGGTGCCGAGAAAGTGAGGGCCCCAGAACCACTGGGGCGCGTGCAGCATTGTCTCCAGGCTCTGCTGGTTAGGATCGAACGGCGCCACCAGCGGGCCGAGGGCGCCCGAGATGATGAAGAGCAGCACGACGGAGCCGCCCACGTAGACCTTGGTGCGCATCCACGGACGCCACCACTGGGTGCGGGGCTTCGCCCGGCCGGAATCCGGCGTGCCCGTGTCAATACCGTATTCTTGGGTCGATGACTGCATAGAGCACGTCGATCAGGAAGTTGATGGCGACGAACGCCACCGTGTACACCAACACCAGCCCGGTCACCAGCGGGTGGTCGCGCGCGTTGAGCGCGATGACCAGCAGGCTGCCGCTGCCGGGCCACGAGAAAACCGTCTCCACGATGATCGAGCCGCTCAGCAGCGTGCCGAGCTCCAGCCCCACCACCGTGATCACCGGGATCAGGGCGTTGCGCACCACGTGGCGCCACAGCACCTTGCGCTCCACCAGCCCCTTGGCGCGGGCCGTGGTCACGTACTCCTCGTGCATGACCTCCAGCACCGACGACCGCGTTACGCGCATGAGGATGCCGAGCATGTTGGAGCCCAGGGCCACGGCCGGGAGGAAGACGTGCTCCAGACCGTCGCGCACCCCGGCCCAGTTGCCCTGGATGGCGCTGTCGAGGATGTAGAAGCCGGTGATCTGCGGACCGGCGATGCCGTAGGTGTCCCGCCCCGCGGATGGGAGGATGTTCAATATCCCGGCGAACAGCAGGATCAGCATGATCCCGAACCAGAAGCTGGGCATGCTGATGCCGAACAGGCCGAACGTGGTGCCGGTGTTGTCCACCCAGGAGTTGGGCTTGGCCGCGGCCCACACCCCTAACGGGATGGCGAAGATGATGGCGATGATGACCGAGGCCGTAGCCAGCTCCAGGGTGGCCGGGACGCGGCTCAGGATCACGTCCAGCACGGGCTCGTCGTACTTGAAGGAGCGGCCGAAGTCCCCTTGGGCCGCCGACATGAAGAACTTGAAGTACTGGACGTAGACGGGCTGGTCGAGGCCCCACCTTTCCCGGGCCTGGTCGATGTCCTCCTGGGTGGTGTCCTCCCCCAGCAGCATCAGCGTCGGATCGCCGGGAGCGGCCTGGATCAGCAGGAAGACGAGCAGGCTGATGAGCACCATGACCGGGATGGTCCCGACCAGGCGGCGGAGCAGATAGGTTCCCATGGGACGCTCTCTCGAAAAACCTACGGTCTATGACATAGACGGGGGGATTTCAAGGACTGGCGGGGGTCACGCAGGCATATTCGAAAGTCGGGTCCTACCCTCCGCGTGACCGGCCAAGGTGAAGTTGTGGGCGGGCCATGCATGGGATACGGTATCGTGTCCAACCGAGACCGGAGGACGGCATCCATGGCAAAGGACCTGCGCACATTCATCGAACAGCTCGCCGCCGCCTCACCGGGCCAGATCCGCATGGTCACCCGGCGGGTGGACCGCAGGTTCGACATCACCGCCATCGCCGAGCGTCTGGGGGAGGACGGGCGGTTTCCCGCGCTGGTGTTCACCGACGTGGAAGGCGCCTCCATGCCGCTGGTCATCAACCTCACGGCCACCTACGAACGGCTCGCGCTCGCGCTGGGCACCGACGTCCACGACATGGTGCGGGTCTACGGCGAGCGGCAGGCCCGGCCGATCCAGGCAAAGACCGTCATTGACGGGCCGGTGAAGGAGGTGGTGCTCAAGGGGGATGCGGTGGATCTGTCGTCCCTGCCAATCCCGTTCCACAACGAGCTCGACGCCGGTCCCTACATCACCGGCGGGGTCATGATCCTGAAAGACCCGGACACCGGCGCCCAGAACGCCGGGCTCTACCGCCACCAGGTCCACGACCCCCGCACCCTCGGAGTCTACATCCAGGGCAGCCACCATGGCGGCTACATCTACCGGCGCAACTCGGAGCGCGGCGAGGCCACGGAGTTCGCGCTGGTCATCGGACACTATCCCACGTTCATGCTCGGGGCGGTGTCGCGGCTGCCGGGCATCGGCGGCGAATTCGCCGAGGCCGGAGCGCTGCTACAGGAGCCCATCGAGCTGGTCAAGGCGGAGACCGTGGACCTCATGGTGCCGGCGCACGCGGAGATCGTCGTCGAGGGACGGCTCCTGCCGGACGAGACCCGTCTCGAAGGCCCCTTCGGCGAATGGACCGGCTACTACGTGAGCGTGGGCGCGCAGCCTGTGATGCATGTGTCGGCCATGACCATGCGCCGGAACCCCATCTACTACGACGTCTTCCCGGCGGGCCAGGAACACCTGGTGCTGGGCAGCCTGCCGCGCATGGGCACCATCTACCGGCGGGTCCGGGAGGCCGTCCCCGGCGTGGTCAACGTCAACGTGCCGGCCCACGCGCGCACCCACTGCTACATCTCCATCCGCAAGACCAAGGATTCGGAGGTCAAGCGCGCGGCCATGGCCGCCATCTCGACGGAGCCCGAAAACCTCCGCTGCGTGGTGGTGGTGGACGACGACATCAACGTGTTCAACGAACCCGAGGTGACCTGGGCGGTGGGGACACGCATGCGCCCGGACAAGGACGTGCTGACGATCCCCGACTGGAACGGGCCCGGCGACCTGCTGCCGTCCAACTGGACCTATACGGTGGACGGAACCCACGAGCCGGTCATGGGCGCGGTCATGATCCTGGACGCCACCAAGCCGGCGCCGCCGGTGCAGTACCCGCAGCGCGCCCGGCCGCCCCAGGACAAGGTGCGGGAGGTGCGGCTGGAGGGCCTGCTGCGGGCGTTCGACCCGTCGCTGCTGCGGTAGTGCCTCAGCCCGGCAACGCCTTGACCGGAAATCCAAGGAGTGCAAGAATTTGCCTCGCCTCGTTGAACATGTCGTGAAGAGGTTCTCTTCAAACCGAAAGGAGCCCGTGATGCGAATTCGGAAATCGTTGTTCAAAGCCTTTCTCGTGGCGGTCGTCGCCATGTCGCTGGCGCTGGCGGCCACGCCGGCATCGGCCGCGGACTGGAAGCCCAGCAAGCCCATCACCATCCTGGTGGGATTCTCAGTGGGGGGCGCCATGGACACCGCCGCGCGGCTCCAGGGCGAGGTCATATCCAAGCTGCTGGGGGTCCCCGTGCTCATCCGCAACGTGCCGGGCGCCGGGGGCAGGAACTCCGTGACCATACTGAACCGGGCCAAGCCCGACGGCCACACCATGGCTGCCATCAACCTGCCCGGACAGGCCGTCAACCAGGTGGCACGGGGGATGAAGCCCGACCTGCGGAGCTTCACCTGGATCGGACGCCAAGTGTCCAACCCGTACTTCATGCAGGCCACCACC
>JAPPNE010000157.1 GCA_028818775.1 Deltaproteobacteria bacterium
TGCTGTATTCGGGGCTGACCGTCGGTGTCTGGTTGTGGTTCATAACGCGCTTGGCGCCGATGCTCGCGGCACGGTTCACGAGTCCGGGTGCGCAGTTCGCGGCGGTAGCGGGCGCCATCCAGAACCAAGGCGCTGGGCTCTGGCCGGCGTGTCTCGGGTTGGCCACGTCCCTCTTTCTGTTGACTGCGAGCTCGGTCATGATCCTGCGGCTAGGGCAGGCGATTGTGCCAGCATTCCTGAAGGCTCGACTGACATCGCTGGCCAGTGGCGTACTGGCGGCGGGCCGTCGAAGAAAAGCGGTATCGCGTGCCGCTTCGAACCCTCTTGAGCGGGTCGGAGCGCCGGGCGCACGCCCGTGACCGGGGGACGGCCGCGGTCGGGTGCGTCTCCATCAGCCGCAGCATCCGGGGTCGTTTACGGGAGGGGGCGAGATCGCGTTCGCATGAAGTCGTCGATGCGGATGTCGTGCGTCCGCGCGTACGTTATACCCGCGCATTCTCAGCCTGCACCGCCAGCGGCAGACGTAGCCGGCGCGGAACGCGTCCCGCAGGTGGAACAACACCGCCGTGTCCCAGAGGCGGTGATCGGATTGCGTGACGCGGAACGCGGCCCGGCCGCGGTGCTTCTTGAGGCTGCGCGTGCTCCAGCGTCCCACCGTTCGACAGGTACGCCGTGATCCCCGTCGCCCGGAACGTATGGCAGCACGAGCGGGATGTGGGCGCAAAGGAACAGCGATTGAGCTACGGCGGGAGACCTGTCGGCCCGCGGGCTGGCCGAGCCAGCTCCAGCCGTATTCAAGGCATTGCTCGACGACCCAGCGCCGGCGACACGCCAGCGTGACCAACGGTTTCAGCATCCCCGGACCAGTTCACGATCGGTTCACAGCGTAGCTCAGAGAATGCACGATCGCTCGTGACGACGCCGAGCGATCGCGGTAATCCCGCGTTACGCGCTGCATGTGTTCGGTAGTCTTCCGCCTCCCAATCAGATACAGCTTGAAGACCAGCCATCTCGATCATCTGCTCCAATCGTTCAGCTTGATCAGGCGGAAGGTTCCAGCCTTCTGGCAACGGCCCGACAACCGTTGCTGCGTCGCCCTCGGATTCAGGCGCACTGTGGATTCTGACCGGTTCTACCACGTAATACGTTCCCTCAAGTCGCGAACTCAGAGCCATGTTTCCGGCAGCGATCCCACCAAAAACGTGATTCTCCTGAGCATCGTTCAAATGCTCCAACGTGTAGAAACAACGGACATCGGCTGACTCGGCTTCCATTGGATCAAGAAAGACATCCGTCGAGAGTCTAATCCAGGAGAGTGCACCGAAACTGCGGTACTCCGCTGCCTCCAGCTCGTGGGTAATGGTAAGCGGTGGTTGACCACCAACACTCTGAGACCAACCAACGCATGCTGCCAGCGTCGAAGCCAAAAGCACTCGCGTCGAATTCATGGTAGAACTCCTTCCAGCATGCGCAGGAAACTCAACACTCCGAACACGATCGACAGATTCTTCAAAACACCGAATACGTAGTCCCTGCCCGCATGCATGCGCATGTTTGCAATAGAAACCACCAAGGCCATGCCCACCCCGAGAACCAACGCCAGAAGACCACCGTGGATAATCGGACTCAATGGACCTTCTGAAACTGCGGGCGGAACGAAACCTGTACGTGCAGCCACGTAAACGGTCGCGCCTACAACTGGCAACGCCGCAAGCGCCGCAAAAAGGACTCGAATGGCCGGGCGCGGAACGCTAAAGACAACCATGTCCGCATTATGATGTTGTTTTACGAACTCACACGTGCATTGCGGCACAAGCTCTCGGACTAAGCCTTCTAGCTTCATGCTGTCTCTCCACGCCGGCCGGCCAGCCCGCCCGAGACATGCCCAGATCCCCGAGGAGGTTGCGACGGAACTCCGCTGCACGACCGCGCCCACCGAGGACGTCCCGGCCGTCATGCTCCCGCCTCTGCGCCCTCGGCCGCGGCCGTGCGGCCAGCCCGGTCACCTTCGATCCAACCTTCCAGCCGCGCCAACCGGCGGTCAATGTCGCCGACCCGGCTGGCACCGCTCCGGTCAGCCGTGCGTCAAGAGCGTCCACCCTCGCACTGAGCGCCGCGATTTGTCGCCAGAGCAGCCGGCCGAGCGCCACCATGACGCCGATGGTCGGCCAGTCAACTGTCACGCCGCATCTCCCTTTCGGGCTTCTCTTTTCTCGGTCGTCACGCCGTCACTTCTCGTGGGGCCATTTCGGCACGGAGCCGCTCTTCCGCCGCAGCCTTGAGCGCCACGCATTGGAGCACCTGTTGCAGGTCTGCGTACGAGAACGCGTTGATCAGCTGGCCCATCGGGTAGCCTGTCAGCGTCGAGAGTGCGGCCAGCCGGTCACGCGCCGCCCGGTCGATTCGGAGTGTCGTGCTTGCGAGATTCATGAGCACAGTATGTAGTCGGGCAGTATTCAGCGTCAAGGGGTTTTCGCGGACGAGGTTCCGTCCGCGCCGGGTTCGCCGTGGCACGCCGATGAGGGGTTACGCCCGTCGGGCGACCGCTCTTTAGTGCGCATTGGGCGGGTACAGCGCAGCCCCCGCCGCCTTTCGGGCAGCCGGGCCCGGACGGATCCAACGTGCGGGGCGCCCTCGATAAGCCGTCACGGGCCGGCACACGAGTCGGGGGCAGACT
>JAPPNE010000158.1 GCA_028818775.1 Deltaproteobacteria bacterium
TGCGGGAGGGCGACGGCAAGGTGGAGGCGTCGCTGACGGCGGCGGTCCCCTATGCGGCGTTGCAGGTCTCGGAGCGGTTGAAGCTCTGGGGCGCGGCCGGCTACGGCTCAGGCCGCGTGACGCTGAAGACCGCCCTGGGCGGCAACTACAGCGCCGACACGAGCTGGAGCATGGCGGCGGCGGGCTTGCGGGGCGACCTGCTCGAAGCCCCGCAGGAAGGTTCCGGCCCGGCGCTGGCGTTGACCTCGGACGCGCTGTGGACGCGGACCTCCTCGGAGAAGACCCGCGACCTCGCGGCGTCGGACTCCGACGTGACGCGGCTCAGGGTCGGCCTGGAGGGCAGCTACCATGTTGCGCTGGAGGACGGCGGCAGCCTCGTGCCGAAGCTGGAGGTGGGCGCGCGCCATGACGGCGGCGACGCGGAGACCGGCTTCGGGGTCGAGCTCGGCGGCGGCGTCAAGTGGACCGATCCGGGCCTGGGCCTGTCGCTCGATGTCTCGGGGCGCACGCTGCTGGCGCACGGCAACGACGACCTGAAGGACCGGGGCTTCTCGGCCGCGCTGGCCTGGGATCCGGCCCCGGCGACGAAGCGGGGCGCGTCGCTCAGCCTGCGCCAGGACTTCGGCGGCCGGGCCACGGGCGGTCTCGACGCGCTGTTCCAGCCGGCGGCGCTGGAGGACCGCACCGGCGGCGGCGAGGCGACCTCGCGCTGGGCGGTGGAGGCGGCCTACGGGCTGCCGGCCTTCGGCGGGCGCTGGACCGGCAGCCCGCATATGGGGCTCGGGCTTGCGACCGGCGCACGCGACTACAGCCTCGGCTGGCGGCTCGCACCGGAGGCGACGAACGCGCCCGACCTCTCCTTCGGGGTGAAGGCGACGCGCCGGGAGAGCGACACGACCGAAGCGGAGCATGCCGTCGGATTCGAAGTCAATGCTCGCTGGTGAGCGTCGCCTGACACATGCCGCGGCGGGTCAGCGGATGGGATGCGCTCAGGGCTTGGCGCTTCTTCCGCGCGAGCAAGGCGTATCGTCAGGCATGGGATCGGCGCAACCCGACGCCCGGCCTGCCGGAGCGGGTGCCGTTCCCGGTCCGCCTGAGAACCGCCGCCGATACCGGCGCCCTGCGCTGGGGCATGCTGGCCTGGGAAGACCCCGGTCTCCGGAGCCGCTCGCGCCCTTCTGGGTGAGCGCCGGTGTCATCGACGGCCGGGTGGAGCCGGACGCGGCGCCGCTGGTGCGGCTCGCGGCCGAGGGCGGCGCCGTCCTGTCGGGGCTTCGGCTCGACGACGGCACGCTGATGCTGAGGATCGAGCAGCCGGGCCGCTCGATGCAGGTCCGCTTCCCCGCCGGTTCCGTGTTCCTCGAGGACGGCGGGCTGCGCCTCGTCGTGGAGCGCGACGTGGCGCGCATCGAGGACGTGTGGTCCGGCCTGCCGGTCCCTCGGCGGGGGCGGGCACGGGGGACGGCGAGCTTCTGCTGGCGCTGGAGAGCGAGGCGGAAGGGCTCACGCAGCGCGAGATCGCGTGCGGCTCTGGGGCGCCGAGCGGGTCGCGCAAGACTGGTTGGTCGGACGGCTGGATGCGGACGCGCGTCAAGCGCAGACGCCGGCGCGGCAGGACGATACTGAAGCAGTACCGGGACATGGCAACCAGGACGTGACCGCATCGTTCCGTTCGCCTTGAAGTCGAAACGCCGCCACACAACGCCCAAAACGCGCTACACTACCCCTTGGTGCGTTGGGCTTCAGATATCGACGACAAGCGCGTGTCGGTTTCGGCTGTAGCGAGCCCTCGATTCCAGACAACAGGGAAGGCGGCGAGCGCCGCCGCCGTCAGCCCGGCCCGCGTCGCCCCTTCCCCCCTTGGACGCATATCTCCCGTGGGAACGGATGTGTTCATCAGAGCCTCGATGCGGTCGGCGGTGGCTTGTGCGGGCTCGCGGAGCTGCTCGACGGTCCAGTCGGCGGCGTAGCCCTCGGTGATGTCGTCGTCGCGGGCGTGGTTCACCAGCCGCTTGGTGAGGGGCCGGGGGAGCATGAGGTCGCGCTCGGCAACGGTGATGAAGGCGTTCCGCAGACCGTGGAACCAGAAGCGTGTGCCGGCCGCCTTGCTGATGTCCACATGGTAGCGGTGGAGGCCCGTAAGGTGGCCGGTGGCGCTCGTGAGCGAGGGGAACACCCAACCTTCCACCGCCGCCCCGCTGGTCCCGGCCCGGCGCCGCTCCAGCACGGCCGCGAGTTGTCGGGTGAGCGGAAGCTCCAGCGGCTCGCCGGTCTTGGTCTCCTCCACCCGCAGGATGCCGCGCTCCAGGTCGATGCGCTCCCAGCGGAGCGAGACCACCTCGCCCAGGCGCATGCCGGTACAGGCTCCGATGGTGAAGATGTCCCGGTGGTCGGGCGGGAGCCCCACGGCCTCCACCCCCGCGCGCCAGCGCGGCAGCACTTCGGCCGGGGACGAGATGCGCCGCCGGCGGTTGCGGTTGAGTCGCCCACCGCCAGCTATCCAAAGCTCGACGGGGTTCCGCAGCCCCTCGTGGTCGATGCTGGAGCGGCGGTAGATGGAGCGCAGCATGGAGACGGCCTGGTTGGCGGTGGCCCAGCCGTGACGCTCCGTGACCCGGTGGAAGCGGGTCTCCACGTCGCCCCGGTCGATGGTCTCAAGGGAACGGGAGAGCCAGTCGCCGAAGCACACCCTGAGGTTCATGCGGTACATCTCCACGGTGCGGGGCTTTCGCCTGGGATTGGCGCGTAGGTAGTCCTCGAAGGCTTGAGCGAGGGTGGGCATGCCCCTGGCCTCGGCCCGCTCCTGGGCGGGGTCTTCACCCGAGGCGACCTTGCCGAGCAGTTCCTGGGCCATGCGCCGGGCCTGTTCGGCAGTGATGCGGCCGAAGCGCCCGAGGGTGACGCGCTTGTTGGGAGCCTTTCGGCCGCCGGAGCCCGAGCGGTAGTTGACGACGAAGGTCTTGGCGCCGGAGGGCTGGACCCTGACGCCCAAGCCGGTGAGGCGATCGTCCCAGGCGATCCAGGGCTTGAGGTCGGGCTTGAGGGCCTCGACGGCGCGCTTGGTCAGGGTGGTCTTGAGCCTGGCGGTGCGTTTGGCGGTGTTGGGTTCGAGGGTGTCCATGGGGGTAGTAATCCTTCGTTCATCGGGTGATGTTCCATAGGTTGGGTTCGCCATCATTTACACCCATCGAGAGGTACGCAGGTGTCTTGAACGGGGACTGGTAACGCGTTTCGGGATGCGCTACACTGGGGCGCATGGCGATTCGCGAACATGCTGCAGACGCCCGGTCGGCCAAGGCGCTGCAGCGGTCGCAGACCCGTAACGACGACACAATCGAGTCCCTGCGCAGCGAGATCGCCGGGTTGCGCAAGGAGGCCGCGGCGCACCGCAAGACGGCGCGAGCGGCGCAGACATCGCTTTCCGCAAGGGACGCCCGGCTTCGCAAGGCCCGGGAGAGTTCGCAGACACAGAACGAGACGATCCGGTCGCTTCGCAGGCAGGTCCGCTTCCTGGAACGGAACCTCGCCCGGCAGAGGCGCGAGCTGGAGGAGGCCGAGAGGGTCAGGGAAATCGCGGGGCGATTGTCCGACGAGACCGTCCGGCTCCGCGGCGAGTTGGGGGCATACTTCGATCAGGCCGACACGATCGA
>JAPPNE010000159.1 GCA_028818775.1 Deltaproteobacteria bacterium
CGGTCGGGTCCCTCCAACGAACCGCTCCCGAGGCCCGAAGCGATCCGCATGAGCCTCGATGTCGAGAATCCGGACGGCACGAGCGAGACCATCGCGCTCGACGCCGACCTCGCCTTCGCCGGCGAGGCATGGGCCTGGCTCGCGGACGTCCGGCCGCTGGTCACGGCGGGCAGTGGCATCGAGGCGGCCGAACTCGCCGACCTCCTGCGCGACGCCTGGTTTTCGCCGTCGGACGAGGCGGACGCGGACAGTTGGGAGACACAGCGCGCGCGATTCGAAGAGGAAGCCATGCACCTGGCCATCGGCCTCCTGTGCTCGGAAGAGGAGGCGCTCAGGCGCACGATCGCCTGTGCGGTGCGGCGCGAGCTGTTCTGGCTCATCCCCCGCGACCGCGCGGTCACCATCACCGTGCGCGGCGGGAAGATCGGCGTCGACTTCGCCGAAGGGGAGGACGTCCGATGAAAAAGTCCTGGACGGTCCGGTGCGGATACGCGGCCCGCTTCGCCGATACGCTCACCGTGGAAGCGGAGACCCTGGAAGAAGCGCTGGAAAAGGCTGTCGAGAACGCCCATGCGGACCGGCGGTCGAACGTTCGTTGCCGCAGGGTTTTCGTGGACGCCGCCTGGGAGGGCGCCGACACCCGGGACCCGGAAGCGGCGTGGCCGGTCCCCGACCGTTTCACCGAGCGGGGCGAGCCGCCGATCATCACCCTGACCGACCCCGGCCTGCCGGGCGGCGGCGCCGTCGAGGTGTCCCGGGGGCGGGTACTGCTCCGCTTCGAGACACCCGGCGCCACGCTCACGAACGAGCTCTCCGATCCGCCCCACCCGCGCGGCAACAAGCCGCTCGTGACGATCCGCCGCCGCGCCGACGGCGCGCCCGACGTCACCGTGACCGGGGGCCGGGCTCGGGTCCGGGTTCTCGGCTTCTGAACCCCGCGCAGTTCCTTGTTCCACGTCCACCTCGCATCCAAGGGAGAACACTACCGATGGAACTCGTCACGACAGCACAGCGCGAGCAACTGCTCGCAAACGGCGCCAAGCGCGGCGCCGACCACACGCCCGTCCTCAAGCTGTTCAACCCCAGCGGCGCAGGCACCTGGCTCGTAACCGAACTCGACCCCGAGGATGAATCCATAGCCTTCGGGCTCGCCGACCTCGGTTTCGGCACACCGGAAATCGGGAGCTTCTCTCTCCAAGAGCTGCAAGCCTTCCGGGGGCCGTTCGGCCTCGGTATCGAGCGCGACCTGTACTTCGAGGGGAAGTTCGGCCTCTCCGCCTACGCCGAGGCCGCCCGCGCGGCGGGACGGGTCGTCGAATACGGCCCCGAACTCGACGCCGCCGGGCGCAGGAGCATCACGGCCTGCGGCTGACCTGTCCGTTTCCCGTACACATTCTGGAGAGAACCATGCCCGACACCGAATCCCGGACTGCGACCGCACACCCCATGGACCCGAGGCGCGGGGAGAGCCTCTCCCCGATGTTTCAGGCCTTTCTCTGCTGGCTGCTCGAACTTCCGCCCGTGACGGAACCCGCCATCACGGGCGTCGCCCTCGCAGGCGACAGCGTCCTCGCGGCCACGGACGTCGATCCGCTCTTCAACGCGCATCTCGGCAGTCTCGCCGATTTCGAGCGCAACCTCCGGGGCTGGGGCGAGGCGTGCGGCGCCGACGCCGCCACGATCGAAGGCCTCGTCACGAAACTCCGCAGCGCCGGCCGGACCTGATCCGCATCAGCACCGGATAGAGGGCGAGTCCGGCCAGGCCGGGGCGTCCGGGAGGTTCCGGGGGAGCGATCCCCCGGGCACAGCCTCCCCCATTCCCACGACATCCGAGGAGAGAGCTATGTCGCAAGCCCTGACGGCGGAGGTGCGTCCGCACGCCGCCCGCTCCACAGCGCCCACCGAAGCTGATGCGCTCTTTGAAACCGCCCGGGCCCTGCTGCCCGTCCTGGCGGCCGGTCGTCCGCTCGACAAGAACGCGCTGCGCGACGCCATGACGCGCGCCTCAGGCGCCACCGACGCCGAGGGCGCCTGGGTCTGGAAGGACGCCTACGAGGCGGCGGAAGCCGCCGTCGTGCTCTTCCTCCAGCGCTACGGCCGGGCCATGCGCCAAAGGGCCGGGGCCGGAGCCGATGGTCCCGCCGCCATGCTGGCCATGCTGCAAAAACTGGCCGCGCTGGAACCCTCCCACACCAGGCGCTCGGAAGACCAGGTTCGCCTGCAGCAGTTCTCGACCCCGCTCGGCATCGCCTACGCCGCGGTGCGGGCGGCGGCGCTCCGGGCGGGCGACGCCGTCCTGGAGCCCTCCGCCGGGACCGGGATGCTCGCCGTGATGGCGCAGTGCGCGCTCGGGAACGAGAACTCGCTTCACCTGAACGAGATCGCGAACACGCGCGCCGGCCTCCTCGCCCGCCTGTTCCCCGGGGCAAGCGTCACCCGCCACGACGCGGAGGCCGTCGCCGACCGCCTCCCGGGAGTCCGGCCGGACGTCGTGCTCATGAACCCGCCGTTCTCGGCGACGCCGGGCGTCGCCCGGGTACGTCATGACGCGGACCTCCGGCACCTGCGCTCGGCTTTTTGCGCCCTGAGACCGGGCGGGCGTCTGGTCGCCGTCACGTCGGCGGGCTGCGTCCCGGGCGATGCGGCCTGGAAGGCGGCCTTCTCCTCCGTCGAGGCGCCCGCGCGCGTCGTCTTCACGACGGCGATCGACGGGCGCGCCTACGCGAGGCGCGGGACGACGTTCGACACGCGCCTCACCGTGATCGACACAAGCGAGGAGCCAGGGATCGAGGTCGACCCCCAGACCCGCGTGATGGACGCAGCCGAACTGCTCGATGCGGTCACGGCGCGGGTTCCGCCGCGCATGGCACACGAACCCGCCGCCGGGACGCCGGCGCCGGACGTCCCGCTCCGCAATCTTTTCGGCGAGACGACGGCCGGGACGAAAGCGCGCAAGACCGGGGTGAAGAGCAACGGGCGTCCGGCGCCCGGACCGTCCCGCGACTTAGGCTCCGTCACGGAGCTCGCATACGCGGCGGCCCCGCCGTGCGGCGAGGACGAGACGGCGGGCCCCTACGCGCCCTGGCGGCCGAGCGTCGCACGCGTCCCGGGCGCTGTGGCGCATCCCACGCCCCTCGTCCAGTCGGCCGCCATGGCCGCCGTCGCGCACCCCGCGCCCACGCACCGCCCGCTGCTGCCAGAACGCGTCGTTACGGACGGCCTGCTCTCCGACGCCCAGCTCGAGAGCGTCGTCCTTGCCGGCGAGGCGAAAGAGCGCCACCTCTCCGCCCGCTACCGGGTCGGCGCCGGCTGGGAGACGGTCCGCCGCTGCGAGGAGGACGATACCGCTGAGGAGACCGTCACCGAGGACGGCGAAGTCCTATCGGCGCCGGTCCGGTTCCGCCGCGGCTGGATGCTGGGCGACGGCACCGGGTGCGGCAAGGGACGGCAGGTCGCGGCCGTCATCCTCGACAACCTGCTCCGCGGGCGAAAGAGGGCGCTCTGGCTCTCGGCCTCCGCCAACCTGCTGGAAGACGCGCGCCGGGACTGGGCGGCGCTGGGGGGACGCGCCGAAGACGTGATCCCGCTGGGCAACTTCCGCCAGGGGGCCGACATCCCGCACGAGAGCGGGATCCTGTTCGCCACCTACGCCACGCTCAGGGCGCCGGCCCGGGAGGGCAAGGCGTCGCGGCTCGAACAGGTCGTCGCCTGGCTCGCGGGCGGCTTGGACGCGGAAGACCTCCACGGGTATCAGGGCGTGATCGTGTTCGACGAGTCCCACGCCATGGCGAACGCGGCGGGGTCGAAGGGATCCCGGGGCGCCGTCAAGCCCTCCGCCCAGGGACGGGCGGGGCTCAGGCTCCAGCGTGCGCTCCCCGGCGCCCGGGTGCTCTACGTCTCGGCCACCGGCGCCACCACCGTGACCGGCCTCGCCTACGCGGGACGCCTCGGTCTCTGGGGCGCCGGCGAGACCCCCTTCGAGAACCGGGAGGAATTCGTCTCGGCGATGGAGGCGGGCGGCGTCGCCGCCATGGAGGTGGTCGCCCGCGATCTCAAGGCCCTGGGCCTCTACCAGGCGCGGGCGCTATCCTACGAGGGAATCGAGGTCGACATCCTCGAACACCCGCTCACGCCTGAGCAGCGCCGCATCTACGACGCCTACGCCGGCGCCTTCAAGGTCATCCACGCCAACCTGCACGACGCCCTCGAGGCCACCGGGATCATGCAGGGCGAGGAGACCCTGAACAGGAACGCGAAATCCGCAGCGCTCTCCGCCTTCGAGGGCGCCAAGCAGCGCTTCTTCGGCCACCTCCTGACCTCCATGAAGTGCCCCTCGCTCATCCGCGCCGTGGAGAGCGACCTGGAAGCCGGCCGCTCGGCCGTGATCCAGCTCGTCTCCACGGGCGAGGCCCTGATGGAGCGGCGAATCGCGGAGATCCCGGCCTCGGAATGGGACGATCTCTCGATCGACTTGACGCCCCGGGAATACGTGCTCGACTTCCTCGCCCACGCCTTCCCGGTGCAGCTCCAGGAGCCGTTCACCGACGAGGAGGGGAACCTGATGAGCCGGCCCGCCGTCGACGAGGACGGGAACCCCGTGCTCTCCCAGGAGGCCCTGGCAAAGCGGGATGCGCTGATTGCGAAGCTGGCCTCCTTGCCGCCGGTACCTGCGGCGCTGGACCAGATCGTGCACCGCTTCGGCCACGACGCCGTGGCCGAGGTGACGGGACGTTCCCGGAGGGTGCTCCGTATCGAGGACGCCCGGGGCGAGCGGCTCGCCTTGCGGGCACGCCCGGCCTCGGCCTCACTCGCCGAGACGGCAGCCTTCATGGACGGGGAGAAGCGGATCCTCGTCTTCTCGATGGCGGGCGGCACGGGACGCAGCTACCATGCCGATCTCTCCGCCGCCAACACGCAGCGAAGGGTCCACTACCTGCTGGAGCCCGGCTGGCGGGCGGACATGGCGATACAGGGCCTGGGCCGCACCCACAGGACGCACCAGGCTTCGGCCCCTCTGTTCCGGCCCGTTACCACCGACGTGAAGGGCGAGCGGCGCTTCATCGCCACCATCGCGCGCAGGCTCGATTCCCTGGGCGCCATCACCCGGGGCCAGCGTAATTCCCAGACCGCCATGGCCGGGAGCGAGACGACGTTCTTCCGCGCCGCCGACAACCTCGAAAGCCCCTACGCCCGCGCGGCGCTCCGCCAGTTCTACGGCGCCTTGTGGCGGGGCGGATTGCCTGGCTGGCCGCTGGAGCGCTTCGAGGAGGCGACTGGGTTGAAACTCACCTACGAGGGGGCGCTCAAGGAGGACCTCCCGCCCATGCCGAGGTTCCTGAACCGCCTGCTCGCGCTTCCCATCGACGAGCAGAACGCGCTGTTCGCCGAACTCGAATCGCGGGTCGAGTCCAACATCGAGGCGGCCGTCGAGGCGGGGACCTACGAGGTCGGCGTCGAGACCCTGATCGCGGACTCGCTCACGGCGGCCGGCCGCGAGACGCTCTACACCCACCCCGGAACGGGGGCTGCGACCGGCCTCGTCGAGGTCCTCCGCCGCGACCGGCTCGTGCCGACGACGGCCGAGGCCGCGCTCGATGCGGCCGCGAAGGCCGGCGCGCCTGCGCTCCTCGTCAACGCCCGCTCCAAACGCGCGGCCGTCCTCCTGTCCGCGCCCTCGATGCTGTTCGACGACGGGGGCGTGCAGGAACGCGTACGCCTCCTCCGGCCTGCCACCCGCGAGGGAATGGCGAGGGCCGAACTCGATGCCTCGAACTGGCGCGAGGCCGAAGAGTCCGAGTGGCGCACGCTCTGGGAGGCCGAAGTCGCCGGCCTGCCGTCGCACACCGAATCGCGCTTCTGGCTCGTCACCGGGCTTCTCCTGCCGGTCTGGGACCGGCTGGGGGCCGAGAACATGCGGGTGCGGCGCCTCGCCACCGACGAGGGCGAGGCGATGATCGGACGCGCCCTCGACGCCGGCGGCGTCCGGGCCGTGCGCGCCGCCTTCGGACTGGGCGGCGGACCGACTCTCGGTCCCGATGAGGCCTTCGACGCCGTCATGGGACGCGGCGAGGTGCT
>JAPPNE010000160.1 GCA_028818775.1 Deltaproteobacteria bacterium
TCATGGTGGAGCTGGAGAAGCTCCGCAGCCCGACCAAGGTCATCGGCGCCGACCCGACCTTGCCCTTTTCCTACCTGCCGACGCTGGACCTGAGCCACATCCTGACCGTGGACTACGACTTCGTGCCCGAAACGACACATTTTCTACAGCTTGAAGAACCGGAGAGCTGTGTGGCGATCATGCGCGAATTCCTCGATCGGCACGGCCTCTTGCGTTCCTGACGACAACGCTCATGGCCATGCGAAACCAATTCGAGATACCCACCGTCCTGGAGGACACCGGTCGCGGCGAGCGCGTCTACGACCTCTACTCCCGCATGCTGAGGGACCGCATCGTCTTCCTTGTGGGAGAGATTGACGACCCGGTGGCCAACACCGTCGCGGCCCAGCTCCTCTACCTTGAATCCGAGAACCCCACGCAGGACATCTACCTGTACGTCAACTCGCCCGGCGGGCTGATCACCGCGGGGCTCGCCATCTACGACACCATGCAGTACATCCAGGCGGACGTGGCCACGGTGTGCGTCGGCGAAGCCGCCAGCATGGGCGCGCTGCTGTTGGCCGGCGGCGCTTCGGGAAAGCGTTTTGCCTTGCCCCACGCGCGCATCATGATCCACCAGCCTCTGGGGGGTTACCGTGGGTCTGCCGCGGACATCGACATCCACGCCAGGGAAATGCTGCGGGTACGCGAGGAAGTCAACCAGATCCTGGTCAAGCACACGGGTCAGGACCTCGCGACCATCGAGCGGGACACCGAGCGTGACCGCTACATGACCGCGCCCATGGCCCTGGACTACCACATCATCGACGAGGTCCTCGTCAAGCGGCCGGCGTAAGTGGGCTTCCTGTCTCAGGCGAAGCGAGCAGGGGAGAAGTTGGGGTCGGGGTCGGCGCCGAAGAGGAGATCGGCGGCCAGGGAGCCCACGGCCGCGCTGGTGGTGACGCCGTGGCCGGCGAGGCCCGCCACCCAGAAGAAGCCTTCCACCTTGGGATCCCAACCGATGACGAAGCGGTTGTCGTCGCTGAACGTGCGCAGGCCCGCCCAATAGCGTGCGATGGAGACGTCGGGAAACCTGGGATAGACGGTCGCCAGCCTCTCCGCCAGCAGTTCCATGGCGCGGATGTCCGTGGGCGGGTCGCAGGGTGGCAGGTCCTCCTCGTCACATGGGCACAGCATGAGGCCGCCGGAGTTGGGCTGGAAATAGATCTCGTCCGAGACGTTGAGGCAGAAGGGCCAGTCGCGTTCGACCCAGTCGAGCGGCGGGGTCACGAACAGGTGCCGCCGCCGCGGGTGGAACGCGATGGGCGCCGCGCCGGCCATGACGCCCACGGGCCCGGCCCAGGGTCCGGCCGCGTTTATCACCACGTCGGCGTCCAGGAAACCCTGGTCCGTGGCGACGCCTTGCACGCGTCCGTCGCGCACGCGCACCTCGCGCACGGTCTCGCCGTAGCGGATCTCGGCGCCACCCCCCTGGGCTACCCTGAGATACCCGGAAAGCAGCGCGTTGATGTCGATGACGCCGTCCGAGGCGCACCACACCGCGCCGTCCAGGGCGCCCCCTTCGATCAGTGGAATGGCCGCCACCGTTCTCTCGGGCGACCACAGTTCGACGTCGAGCCCGCGCCCGCGCGCCAGTTCCGCGTCCCGGCACAACGCCTCCCACTGTGCGCCGCGTCCCAGGATCAGGCACCCGATGGTGTCGTACGACACCGGCACGGGCCAGCCGGGCGGGGGGTTGCGGATGAACTCGGCGGACTTCGCCGCCAGGTCCGCCACCGAGGGCTCGGAGAGCACCTGCCGGATGAAGCCCGCGTTGCGGCCGGACGAATGAAAGCCGGCCACGGCTTCCTGTTCCAGGATCACCACCTGCCGCGCGCCGCGGTAAGCCAGGTGACAGGCCGTGGCCGCTCCGGCGAAGCCGGCGCCAATGATGACGTATCTTGCGTCTTCGGGTCCCATTGCGTTCACGGGAAGCGGCAGTCCGGCGTCCTTCGACTTCGCTTCGCTACGCTCAGGACGAACGGATTCAAAGGCGATTACCCGTTCGTCCTGAGCGTAGCGAAGCGAAGTCGAAGGACGCCATCGTACTTGGACGGGCGGCGGCGCGGGCCGCGTCAGCCATGACGCAGCACCTCGCGGATCCGCAGGAGCGCTTCGTGGACGTCGGCGTCCGAAATCTGTAGATGCGTGACCGCACGCAGCCATCCGTTGCCGACATGGTTCATGAGCACACCCCTGCCCCGCAGCGCCTCCACCATCGCCGGTCCGTCGGGAGCGCGCCAATAGACCATGTTGGTGGGCGGGTCCGCGATATCCACCTCAAGCGGACTCCCATTGTGCATGAGCTCTTCCAGGCCGTGTGCGAGGGCGGCGGCGCGGCGGTGGTCTTCCGGCAGGCGCCGCCGATGCTGCCGGACCCCGTACAGCGCGGCCGCGGCCAGGAACCCGGCCTGGCGCATGCCGCCGCCCAGTCGCTTGCGTATCTTGCGCGCGTGCGCGATGGTGTCGCGGCCGCCGGCCAGGGCGGAGCCCACGGGCGCGCCCAGGCCCTTGGAGAAACAGACCGCCACCGTGTCGAAGCCAGCGGCCAGTTCGCGTTCGGAGTCGCCGGTGGCGGCGGCGGCGTTCCACAGCCGGGCGCCGTCACAGTGGGCCTTGAGTCCCAGCCCGTGCGCCGTGGCCACGATGCGCTGTGTCTCCCGGCAGCCCAGGGCGCGGCCGCGGCCGCGGTTATGGGTGTTTTCCACCAGGATCAGCGTGGAGGGGGACTCGTGCAGTCCGTCGGCGCGGAAGCGGCTCGTGATGGCGGCATCGGAGAGCTTCTCCCGGAACGGAATGATGTCGAACTGGACGCCGGAAAGCGCCGCCCCGGCGCCGGCCTCGTAGGCGAAGGTGTGCGATCCTTCCTCGCACAGCACCGAGTCGCCCGGCTGGGTGTGGAGCCGGATGGCGATCTGGTTGGCCATGGAGCCGGACGGCGTAAAGACCGCGGCTTCCTTGCCCAGGATGCCCGCCACCTCTTCCTCCAGACGGTTGATGCTGGGATCCTCGCTGTAGACGTCGTCCCCCACGTCAGCCGCGGTCATGGCCCTCAGCATGTCGGGTGTGGGCGTCGTTACCGTGTCGGAACGGAGGTCGATCATGGGTTTGCCTGCTCGGGGCGCGGCAGCTTGTAGTTCCGGATCACCTGTCCGGACCTGCCGACGGCCGGAAGCTCTTCCTCGTTGAACTTGAGGCGCACCCCGCCGGCGTTTCCGAAGGTGATGCTGAACCCGGTGTCGGCGGACAGCGTGGCGCTTTGACCGGGGTTTAGCATGAAGTCGCGCGACGGTTTGTCGTCCACCCAGATGCGCAGCCAGGAACGGGCGTCGGCCACGATGGTGAGTGTGTGCGTGGCCCCGGCGCCGTCGGTTGGCGCCGGCTCCAATCCGCTCGCCGCCACGGTCGTTGCAGGCTCCGTCTCGGCGGGCGCGGCTTCCGCGGGTTCGGCGCTTGCGGTCGCAACCTCGGGTTGCGTCTGCTCGGCCCGTGGCTCGGCGGTTTCCCCTGTCTCCGAGGCAGCCGCGGTCTCCTCCGCCGCAGTCCGCTCCGGCGCCGGCGTCGCGGCAAGCTCCCGCGGGGTCTCCGGCTGAGCCTCGGCGGGATCGGCCGGCACCGCGGGGGCATTCTCAACCGCGGCCACGGGTTCAGCGGACGGCTCCGGCGCGGCGGCGGGTTCCGGGTCCGCGGCGGGCGGGCTTCCCGCCAACCCGGGTTCGGCGGGCGCGGTCTCGTCGGCTTCCGGTTGCAGCACCGAGTCCTGGTCCGTGCTCGGCAGAGGCGTTTGAGTGGCGACAGGGGCCGGTGAGGAGGGTGTCACGGCGATTTCCGGCGGGGCGTCGGCGGGCGGTGCTCCCACGTCCGGACGTTCGGTGAGCGTGCGGACAAGATTGCCCACGTTCACCAACGTGGGATCATAGATGTACAGGCCGGCGGCGACCACCAGCAGGACCACCAGCACGGCGACCGTCGCCGCCTTCCTCGAACGAGGCTTCGTCTCGGGAGGCGCGGGCGAGGCGTCCACGGCCCGGTTTTCGCGCACGAACTGAGCCGCCAGCGTCTCCACCTCGATCTCGAGGTACGCGGCGTAGGTGCGCAGGAAGTGGACCATGTAGAGCCGGTCCGACACCAGGCGATCGTTTCCGCCGCCTTCCAGGATCTCCAGGTAGTACTGCGGAATGCGCGTCGCATCCGCGGCCTGGTCCAGCGTCAGTCCCTTTTGCTCTCGTGCTTCCCGGATATAGTCGGCAGTGGCGCTCACGAATCTTGGAATACCTGTTGCCCGGCGTGTCGTGGGCCGCTGGGTTCGCCGCGGCGTGACGTGCTCGGGGCTCGTTCCTGCACTGACTTTATAATACGATTTGTCGGTGCAGGCTAGGGAAGCCGGCCGCTGGGGCTCTCCGGACTAGTTCGCGGTGTCGAAGATCGGGGCGCCGGGGTAGAACGCGACGAACCGGTCGTTCAGGATGGGATTGTACAAGAGCTGGCGGAGTTTCCGCCCCTTGAGCTCCCCCTCCACCGCTTCGCCCCGCAGCCACGACCACAGGCTCCCGGTCTCCTTGTCGCGCAACAGGACGTTGCCCTGGGCGTCCTTGCGTTCCGACTGTTCGAAGGTAAGGACGCGCCCGTCCAGCTCCCGGCGCCACGCGGTGCCCGTGGCGTCGTCCGGCGAGTAGTACACGACCACCTTGGCGTCGTTGAACTCGTCGTTGACGAGGTTTTGCCGTTCCAATACCCCGTAGGGATAGAGCTTGGCCTTGAGCTTCACCAACACCGCGAGTCCCAGGATGTCGCTCTGGAAGGGACCGACGTAGGTGCCCATGAACCCGCCGCGGCGGTAACCCGGCAGCACCTGGGTAAGCGGGTAGTTCTTTTTCCAGTTGGCCCAGGTCGTGACCGTGGACGGCATGAAGTCGAGCTTCTTGCCCTTGAGCGGGCCGTGCGCGGCCTCGCCGGTGACGTGAACCCACAGCGACTCGGTCTCGCGGTCGTACATGATGAACGAGTTTTCGAAGAGAATGCCCGCGTGCCCGAAGCTCAGCACCTTGTCGTCGAGTTTGCGTCTATACACGATAGACGTTTGGCACAGCGGTCACCAGGAGACCGCGATGGGCACCCCCCCTATGGTGTCGTTGCCCAGCTCGTGGACCCCCATGATGGTGATGGGATAGGCCTTGGCCTCGCCGTTGTGGGCCACCCCGATGATCACGTCCCGATCGAAGATGACTTCCTGTTTTTCCGCTTCCGCGGCGCTCAGCATCTTCGGATCGTCAAAGACCGGGAACGCGTCCCGCGGCACCGCCTGCCAGCCGATGGGCTGGGCCGCCGCTGTCGCCGCCAGCGCGGTCAAGGCCGTGGCGACCATCCAGGCCGTCGCTGATTTTCGCAACATGGTTTCACCTTGCTCCTTTCGTGTCATGGCTCAACGACCGCGATCGTCCTGTACCCATTATTCACCATTACCGCGCCGGAGGCCACCGGGCCTACTTGCGGTGGAATCCGAGGACCTCTCCGGTGATGTAGTCGCTGTCGCTGGACGCGAAGAAGACGAACGCGGGCGCCACGGTCTCGGCGGGGGCCGGGTTGGGCCGCACATCGGGTATTCCCTCGCGCTCGCGGAAGTCGGCGATGGCGTCGGTCATGCGCGTGTCCGCTATCGGCGAGATGCAGTTGATCTGGATGTTGTGGGGCTTCATCTCGTTGGCGACGTTGAAGGTCAGCGTGATAATGCCGCCCTTGGCGCTGGCGTAGTCGGATACGCCGTTGGACGGCCGCAGCGCCGCCGGGCCGGTCAGGTTGATGATCTTGCCGGACCGCTGCCGCTTCATGATGGGCAGCACCGCCTGCATGCCGTTGAAGGTGCCCTTGAGGTGGACCCGGATGGTCTCGTCCCACTGTTCCTCGGTGATGTCCTCGAACCTCTTGAGCGTCAGGACCCCGGCGTTGTTGACGAGGATGTCGAGCCGGCCCCAGCGTTCCTCCACCTCCCGCACCAGCCCGTCCACCTCCGTCCGCTGCCCGACGTCCACCATCCGCGCCACGCATTCGGTTCCCAGCGCCGACAGCTCGCGCTCCACG
This sequence comes from Deltaproteobacteria bacterium, assembly GCA_028818775.1. Taxonomy (NCBI): domain Bacteria; kingdom Pseudomonadati; phylum Myxococcota; class Myxococcia; species Deltaproteobacteria bacterium. The sequence continues at coordinate 6,118 of JAPPNE010000160.1, forward strand.
GTGTCGAGAGCCTCACGGTCGCGGGCGCCGGTAACGGCCAGCACCGCGCCCTCGCGGGCGAAGGCCAGCGCCACCGCCCGGCCGATGCCGCGGCTGGCGCCGGTGATGATGGCGACCTTTCCCTCAAGCCTGCCCATGAGCCTGTCTCCTCTCCGCCAACTCGTTCACCGTCTGCGACAGTCTCCGGCACAGCTCCGGCAGGTCGGCGCTCTCGACGCTGCAGAAGGCGATCCGGAGCCCGTTCATGCTGTCCGTGTCGAACGGCACGGTGCCCACGCCGTGCTCGTCCAGCAAGTGGTTGGCGACGTCCGTGGCCCTGAGCCCCGACTCCGGCCGCAGGGTGATGAAACAGAAGAAGCCGCCCTGGAACGGCTCCACGGTCACGAGATCGGTCTCCATCCTCCCGAGCTCGTCCTTGAGGGTCCGGTAGCGTTGCTCCAGGAGCTCGAAGGTCCGCTGCCGCTCCACCATCAGCCGCTCCATCTGCTCCATGGCCCTCGTGGCCACCGCCTGGGTCACTGTCGAGTTGTTGGAGAACAGTCCCCGGTTGACGCCCGAGAACTTGTTGTCGAGCTCCGCCGCCACGGCTTCCGCGTCGTCCTCCGAAAGCCACTCGTCGGGACAGGCCAGCGTGATGGCGCCCGCGCGGGCGCCGTACCAGAGGAGCTCCTTGGTCACGCCGTCCAGCTTCACCGGCAGCAGGTTGGAGCGCGGGCGGCACAGGTAGAACAGCGACGACTGCATGGCGGCGGGGTCGTAGACGTAGCTCTCGTAGGCGTCGTCGAACAGCACCACCAGCCGCTTCGCGGTCCCCTCCGCGAGTCCGTCCAGCGCCTCCACCAGCCGCCCGCCGGCTGCGGCGGACGGGCAGAAGCCCGTGGGGTTGTTGGGGAAGTTCAGCAGCACCACGGCGTTGTCCTGCTCGAGCCATACCTTCCGGATGGCCGCGACGAGGCCGGCGACGTTCAGGTCGCCGGCCTCGTACAGCGGGAAGTCGGCGATGCGGATGCCGAGGTTCTGTCCGAGCACGTGGTCGTAGTTCTCCCAGCGCCGGTCGGCCGTGATGATGCACCGGCCCGGGTCCACGAACATCCGCGCGGCGATGCTGATGGCGGCGGTGATCCCGGGGGTCAGGACCGGCGGATGCAGTTGCCGTTCCAGCCTCCCGGACTGGTCGCCCGCCCGCGCCAGGATCCACTTCCTCCATGCCGAGCGGAAAGCGGGGGTGCCCGCTTCCGGCGTGTACGGAAAGATCTCCTCGGTTTCCAGCCCGTTGAAAAAGGAGTGGATCAGGGGCGCGCAAAGGGTGATCTCGCGGTCGCCGCCGTCGGGGTACACCGTGCTTTCCCGTCCCCGGGCCGAGCCGATGGTGGCGTTGATGCGCGCCTTGGCCCTGGCCTTGCCGGTCCAGTAGAGAATGCCCTGCGGGTTGTGGATCGTCTTGCCGAACCCGGAGAAGAACTCCATGGCTCCGGTCCGGGTCAACGCGGGAAAATCCATCGGTTGCCTCGATTCTCGACGGCGGCGGGAAACCGCCGGTTCACCGCCCTCCGCCGTGTGCTGCGGTCAGGCGAAGGCCCGGTCCAGACGGGCCATGTCTTCAGCGGACAGGCGCCAGTCGGAGGCGCCGCAGTTCTCGGCGGTCCGGGAGACGCTGTCGGACTTCGGGATGGCGATGACGCCGTCATGGGAGATGCACCAGTTCAGCGCCACCTGGGCGGCTGTCTTCCGGTGCTCTTCGGCGATCTCCTGGAGCACCTTGGCGCCCCGGGACGAAAACAGGCCGCGTCCGGCCGCCAGCCGGCCGCTGTCCAGTGGCGTGTAGGCGATGATGGTGACGCCGTGGCGCTGGCAGTAGGGCATCAGCGTCCGCTCGATTTCCCGCCGCCGGAGGTTGTACAGGACCTGGTTCGACACGATGGGGTGGTGACTCAGGGCGGCCCGGGCGTCGGCCAGCTCCTCGGTGGAGAAGTTGCTGACGCCGATGTAGCGGATCCGGCCGGTATCCACGAGGGTCTCCATCGCCCGCATGGTCTCCTCGATGGGAGTGCTGCGGCTCGGCCAGTGGACTTGGTAGAGGTCGATGCAGTCGATCCCCAGCCGGCGAAGGCTGGCGTCCGCGGCCCGAAGCACCTGGTCGTATCCCAGGTGGTCGCCCGACACCTTGCTGGCGATGAACACCCGCTCGCGCATGCCCTGGACGGCTTCCCCCACCACGTCCTCGGTGCGGTACATCTCGGCGGTGTCGATCAGGTTGGCGCCCAGCTCGATGCCGTGCCGCAGCGGCTCGACGCCGCCCCGGTATTGCCAGACCCCCAGGCCGATCTCGGGCACCTGGACTTCCGTGCGGCCGAGTGTCTTCGTCTTCATCGGGTTCTTGTTGTCGAGTCCCGGCGAGGCCGGGGTGCGGGATGGCCCGCCGCAATCGGATGCCGTGCGGGGCGTGGCGGGCGATCCGGAGACGGGCGGACGTGGGAGGTCACGACTAGGATGCGGTACCGGCCGCGCTGTCGCCGGACGACGACTTCTCGGACTTCTTGCTCTCCGTGGACTTGCCGGAGTCGGAGGACTCCTTGCCGCCGTTGGCCTCCGCCTTGTCTCCGTTGGAACCCTTGCCCCGTCCGTAGTCGGTGATGTACCAGCCCGAGCCCTTGAGTTGGAAGGACGTGTTCGAGATGAGCTTCCGGACCTTGCTGCGACAGGACGGGCACTTCTTCAGAGGATCCTCCGTGATCCGCTGGGTCACCTCGAACACGCCGCATTTTGAACAGTTGTACTCGTAGATGGGCATAGGCCGGCCTCGCGCGGGTGGGTTATCGGAAACATAGACACTGGCCATGCGGTTGTCAATCAGGCCCTCCGGCCGCACCGCCGGAAGGCGGACACGGGGTGCGGAACCGGCGAAGGGGCGCCCGGCCCCGGCTTGACCTCCAGCCGGGCGCGGGCTTATGTTACGAGCCATCTGTCAGCCGGACCCAGGCAGCAAGGAGGAGATGAAGAATGGATTTCGAGCTTCCCGAAGAGATCAAGATCATCAAGAACACCATGCGCGACTTCGTTGAACGGGAGCTGATCCCGCTGGAGCGGGAGTTTCGCCCGGAGGGCGAGGAGATGCCCGAGGAGCTGTACAAGCCGCTTCAGGAAAAGGCCAAGGCCCTGGGGTTCTGGATGCTCGACATCCCCGAGGAGTACGGCGGCGCCGGGCTCGACCTGTTGACGCGCTGCGTGATCCAGGAGGAGGTCTCCCGCACCATCGCCATCCCCTTCCGCAACAACCCGGTCTTCGGCCCCGAGGCGCGCGGCATCCTGTTCGAGCTGAACGACGAGCAGAAGGAACGCTATCTCTACCCCGTGATCCGCGGCGAGAAGACCGCCTGCTTCGCCCAGACCGAGCCCGACGCCGGCGGCGACCCCGCGGGCATGAAGACCCGGGCGGTGCTGGACGGCGACCACTGGGTGCTGAACGGCACCAAGCGCTTCATCAGCAACGCGGGCTTCTCCGACT
>JAPPNE010000161.1 GCA_028818775.1 Deltaproteobacteria bacterium
AGATGGTGGCGTGGGGGCTCATCAACCCCTCGGTGCCGCCCGACCAGATGATCGGAACCTTCCGGGCGATGTCGTCCATGGTGAGCCCGGACTTCTCCGCGATCAGCAACTGGAAGCATTGCGTCGCCAGCGCACGGGTGTAGTCGTTGACGCCGCCGTTGCCTTCGGTCTTGCCGAGGATGGCCACCACGTGCTCGGCCCGGAACGCTCCCGCGTCCAGCAGCTTCCGCCCTTCCGACACGTCGTCGGGCGCCCCCATCCCTACCTTGAATGCGCTTACGTTCATGCGTTCACTCCTTGCCGGTTGTTTCGTGTAGTTTGCCTTTTCCGAACTGTCGAGCCAATGCGGTGACGGCCTGTTCCATGCATGCCAGGGGTGCCCGGGTGACCCCGGCGCCGATCTGGCCGACGCCGGCTTCGCGGTGGGCGATGCCGGTGTTGATGACCGGCGCGATGCCCGTGTCGACGCACTTGCGCACGTCGATGCCCGCGGGCGTCCCCTGGAAGTCCAGGACCGGCAAAGTCCAACCCGGGTTGCTTCCCAAGGTAATGTGTCCCATCTCGGCCGTGGCGCCCAGGGCGTCGGCGGCAGACCCGCCCACGAACTGCACGATGGCCGGGGACGCGGCCATGGCGAAGCCGCCGAGGCCGGCGGTCTCGGTGATGGCGCTGTCGCCCAGGTCCGGGGCGGCATCGTCCACGCTGTACCCCGCGAAGAAGAGTCCCTGGACCCGCGGCGCCGGGGTGGTGAACCAGGCGTCGCCGGTGCCGCTGACCCGGATACCGAATTCCACACCGTTGCGCGCCATGGCGGTGACCATGCTGCTGCCGGGAACCCCGTGGGCCGCGTCCAGCATGGCCTTGCACGCGGCCATGGAGAGGTTGAGGAAGAAATGGTCGTTGCCGGTGATGAAGCGCACGGTCTCGGCGAGGCGGTCCCGCGGCGCGCCGGTCTCCAGCAGCGAGGGCAAGAGCGCCCGGAGCAGCAGAGACGAGGCGGCGACGTTGCGGTTGTGGACCTCGTCGCCCATGTGCAGCGCCTGCGCCATCAGGGGCTTGAGCGGCAGCCCTTCGCGCCTTTCCAGCGCCGCCCTCAGGCTGGGCGCCAGCACGCTCTCCATCCACCGGAGCCGCTCCAGCACCTCCGCATCGTACGCACCCATGCGCAGCACCTTCCCCAGCCCTTCGTTCAGGTTGCAGTACGTGGTGCGGTCGTGCTCGGCGTCGCGCACGATCCACACCGGCATGGACGGGCTCGTCACCCCGGCCATGGGGCCGACGCAGGCGTGATGGTGGTTCGGCTCGAAGACGATCCCGCCGCCCGCCGCCAGCGCCCTGGCGCCGTCCGGGTCGTTCGCCCACCCCTCCAGCAGGATCGCCCCGGTCACGGCTCCCTGCATGGGGCCGCACATGTGTTCCCACGCCACCGGCGGGCCGGCGTGGAGGATCATGCGCTCACCCATTCCGGGGACGTCGTCCTTGGCCCTGCCGATGCCCTCCAGCACCGGCTGTGCCGCCAGGTACGCGGCGAACGCGCGGCCGTTGGCTTCCTCCACCTCCGGGAGGCCCACGAGGGAAGCCAAGGCCGCGCCGATGTCCCGGTCACCGCCGGCGGGCGGCCGCCAGTCGGTCCGTTGCACGGAGCCGCCGGCAGCGTCGACGGAGTCGGCGAAGACATCGAGCCCGACGTTAACCACCCGGAGCTCGTCGCGGAACAAACGCTCAATCATGGTTTCCCTGTCGCCCGCCGCGCGCGAGCTCGAGCGCGATCCGCGCGGCTTCCGCATTGCTGCGGCCCAGGACGACGCCCGCCGCGTGCAACGTGCGTTCCTGCCGCGAGGCGTCTTGCGGATCGTCCGGCGTCCCACACACGGAAGCGACGAAAGAGATGCTGCGCCCGGCCCGCTCCGCCGTGTGTCGTGCTTCCCGGATGACCGGCGCCAACGCCCCGGCGGGGTCGTCGTGAGCACCGTAACCCAGGACGACGTCGAGGACGATCACGGCCACCTCCGGGTCGTCCGCTTCGCCAAGGATGCGTTCGGCGCGCATCCGCGGATCGATCATCGGATGCGGGCGTCCCCGCGTGAGCCGGGCGTCGCCAAGGTCCACCACGGCGTGTCCCTGGCTCTTCCAGATATCATCCAGGGCGGGGGGCATGGAAGTATTGCTGTAGACCGGGTCCACCGCCTCACGCAGCACCATCACAGCCTCCGCGGCCAGCGTGCCGCCGCTGTAGAGCCCGCGGATGTACCGTTGGCCGGGTCCTCTGGCGGTACCAGTGCGCGGGTTCCTCTCTTTCATTCCGGTACCGTGACTCGGCGCCGCGTTCGGTGAGTAGGGCACCCCTTGGGACAGCGCCACCGCGCGGCCGGCGGCCTCTTCGAGGGTCCGCGCCGCGACGACGCCCGCCGCCCCGGTCTCCGGGTCCGCACCAAGAAAATTCACCACTACGGGCTTGCCGGCACGTCCGGCCCGCTCGACGACCAGCGCCGTCACCTCCGGGTCCGGGGGCTTGGAGACCACCACGATGACGCGCGTCTCCGGGTCTCGGGCCAGCGCTTCCAGCGCCTGCAGGGTGGAGAGGCCGCCCACGGCGCCGGAGAGGTCGCGCCCGCCGGTGCCGATTACCTGGGAGACGCCGCCGCCGTGCCGATGGATGAGGGTAGTCACTTCCTGGAGGCCGGTGCCGGAGGCGCCGACGCAGCCGATGTCGCCGCGTCGCACCACGTTGGCGAAACCCAGTGGCACGCCGTTGATGATGGCCGTGCCGCAGTCGGGACCCATCACCAGCAGCCCGTTGGCGCCGGCATACTCCTTGAGCGTCACCTCGTCCGCTTGGGCCACGCCGGCGCTGAACAGCATCACGTGGAGCCCCAGCCGCAAGGCCTTGAAGGCCTCGGCGGCCGCGTACTCGCCGGGCACGGAGATGAGCGCCAGGTTGGCCGACGCCTCCCGCAGACTCATGGCCAGGCTGCGCGGCAGAATGGCCTCCGTGCGTCCCACCCCGCGAGACGCCGGCGGCTCCCGGTTCAACTCTTCCGCAAGCCCGGCGAAGGCCGCCTCCAGGACACGGGTGTCCTCACCCCGGATCACCACCAGGATATCGTTGGCTCCCCCATCCGCCTCGCCGGCGAGGAGCCCCGCGTCGCGCAGCAGCTCCTGGTTCCCGTCCGTCGCCATCACCACGGCCGTGGCGTCAACGCCCGCGGTCTCCGACACTCGCGCCGATAGCTGCATGAGCGACAGGGAGTCGCGGTAGCAATTGCGGATAACTCGCGTCAGAGTGGTCATGGTTCGGATCGTCTAGAGCCAGCGCGTCCGGACACGGTATGGAACGCCGATCTCTTCCGTGGGGGTCGCCGGGGACTCTACTACGAAACCGGCGGAGGGTCCATTTCAGTTGGTTTTTCCTCGGATATCGCCGAAACTCCTCCTTCAAACCAAGCCATCCGGAGCAACCATGAGCGAACCATTCGATCTCTTGATACGGAGGGCGCGGCTGCGGCGCCGGCCGGGAGCACTGTATGACATCGCCGTGCGCGCGGGACGCATCGAGGTCATCGAGGAGTCGCCGGACCTGGAGGCCGCGGTGGTTCTGGACGCGGCCGGAGGCCTCGTCACCGAACCCTTCGTCAACCCCCACCTGCATCTCGACAAGGTGTACACCTTGAAGCGGCTGGACGAGGAGTCGTCGCTGCGCGCCTATCACGGCGAGGGGATGGGCAGCGCCATGAAAGCCATCGAGGCGGCGTCGCGGGTCAAGGAGTCCTACAGCCAGGACTGGATCGTCGAGAACGCCAGGCGGGCACTCCGCGCCGCCGCGCTCCACGGCAACACACACATCCGGGCGTTCGCCGACGTGGATACCAAGGCGCGCCTCGAAGGCGTCAAGGCGCTGCTCCAGGTCAAGGAGGAGTTCCGCGGCGTGGTGGAACTGCAGGTGGTGGCGTTTCCCCAGGACGGCGTCGTGCGCGAGCCCGGCGCCGCCGACCTGGTGCGGGAGGCGGTGGCCTTGGGCGCGGACGTGGTGGGCGGCATCCCGTGGATCGAGTACACGGACGCCGCGGCGGGCGAGCACGTGCGCCGGATGTTCGAGATCGCCGTCGCCAACGACAAGCCCGTTTCCATGCTCGTGGACGACGCCGGCGACCCCGGCCTGCGCACCCTGGAGATGATGGCCGTCCATGCCATCGAGAGCGGCTGGCAGGGACGTGTGCTCGCGCATCACGCCCGCGCCATGGCGCTCTACCCCGAGCCCTACTTCCAGAAGCTCGCGGCGCTCCTGCGGCAGGCCGGCATGCCCGTGGTCACCGACCCCCACACCGGCCCGCTCCACGCCCGCGTGCGCAAGCTCCTGGCTGCCGGCGTCCGCGTTTGCCTGGGCCAGGACGACGTCTCCGACGCCTACTACCCCTTCGGCCGCAACAACATGCTGGAAGTCGCGTTCCTCGCCTCGCATCTGCTGTGGATGACCACCGAGGACGACATGGAACAGCTCTACGACATGATCACCGTCGACGCCGCCCGCGCCATGGGGCTCGACAACGTGCGTCTGGAGGTCGGCGCTCCGGCCGACATGGTGGTGCTGGCGGCGCCGTCCGTGCTGGAAGCCCTGCGCGAACACCGGGCGCCGGTGCACGTGATACGGAACGGGAGGGCTGTGGAGACGTCGTGATCTCGCCGGATTGCTTCAGGCGACGAGCTTCTTCAGCAAGACCGCCGGCAACCGCTTCAACTCCTCACCACGCGGGTCGACCTCGAAACCACCGGACTCCAGCGCGGTGACGCCGAGCAGCGGCTGTGCGTCTTCTTCGCAGTAAACGACCGTCCCGCCCACGATCTCTCCCTCGAATTCGATCTCGGCGACCGTGATGTCCAAGACGGTGGATTTCCCGTCCGCAAGTACGTAGTCGCGTCGTCCCCTCGGTTGAAGTCCGATCTCTGCGAGGTGCCGCCTCGGCACCAGCGAGTCGAATGCTCCGGTGTCGACGAGGAATTTCCCAGTCCAGCTTCTTTGTCGGTCCGCGGGATTCCGGATGATGACGTCAACGTAGGTTGTACCCATTGATGATTCTCCTGTGAAACTTCCACGGGCAAGAGCTGTCCGGCCCGTTTGTCCGGACTGCACGTCTCCGGGGGAGTTATTCATAGCCTAAGCCTGATGCAGTCCGAAGTCCACTTTCGTAACGGGCGTCTGTACCGATATTGTGAATCAAATGTTCTACTATAATCATCCGGACCGTGATCTGCAATTGTTCCCTTGAAGCCCGTCGCCATGACCGGGACGGGAACTGGAACCTGTCGGGTATGCTTGACACCTGTCCTTTCCCAGTCCTATTTTGGGCGCCATACCAGTCTGGGCGCCATGCCAGTCATCGATACCGGCGGCGCTGTACGGTCTGTCATAGGGAGGTTCAAGCCGTGCCGATCCTGCAACGCGATGACATAGAGCTCTACTACGAGGTTACGGGCGAGGGCCGCCCCTTCGTCTTCATCAGTGAAACCGCCTGCGACGGCGAGGTGTGGAAGATGTACCCGGTGCCGGAGTTCTCCAGGGACCACCAGTGCATCACCTTCGACTACCGGGGCACGGGCCGCTCCGGCAAGCCGTCGATCAAGTACAGCACCGACATGTTCGCCGACGACATCGCCGCCATCATGGACCATGTGGGCGCGGAGGACGCCATTGTCTGCGGGCACTCCATGGGCGGCCGCGTGGCGCAGCTCCTGGCCCTGGACCACCCGGGGAAGGTGAGCAAGCTCATCCTGGCGTCCACCGGCGCGTCGTTCCCCGACACCAAGGGGATTCCCCTCAAGCTGGCCACGCAGATGGTGGAGATGGGTTACGAGCGCTACGTGAGCGACGGTTCCGTGGCCGTGGGCTTCACCGAGGCCTTCGCCCAGCAGTACCCGGAACGCGTCCAGGCCTACCTGGACGTGCGCATGGCCAACCCGTGCCCGCCCGAGTTTTACCTGCGCCACGTCATCGCGCGCCAGGAGCACGACACCAGCCACCGGCTGAAGGACATCACCGTTCCCACCCTGATCCTGGTAGGGGAGGACGACCGCAGCGTCACCAGCGACATGGACCACCGCACGTCGGCGGATATCCTGGCCAACGGCATCCCAGGCGCCCGCCTGGTGATCTTTCCCGGCGAGCGCCACAGCTACTTTTTCGCCAACCCGGACGCGTCGTTCAAGGCCATCCGGGACTTTCTGCAGCAGTGACGGAGGCCGCCGCGATCCGGCGCCCCGGCGGCGGCACGGACAACTACGCATGCTTCCCCGCCAGGCACTGGTCAAGACGGTCGGTGCCCTCATCATCGTATACGGAATGGATATGAAAACAGCCCGATAGGACACACGATAGACATTGAAAATATTCTATAAATGGTGAGAGGGCGCTACCTGCAGCTAATGGGCAATTGTCCGAGCAAGACCGCACGGGCATTAGGCCTGAGCCGGGGCAAATGGGGTCCCGCCGGGTCAGGTCGACAATGGCAGTATGAACGCAGCCGCTTCCATTCTCGCCATCGGTGATGTTCATCTCGGCACCGCCTGCTCGGGTGTGCCCGGCGCCATCTCCGCCTGGGGAGTGGACTTGGCGGAACTCACGCCGGCGGCGGCGCTCCGGCTATCCGTTGATTTCGCCATCGAGCAGCAACTCGACGCGGTCCTGTTCGCCGGCGACGTGGTCGAAAGCACCAACGCCGGATTCGAGGCAATGGTGCCGCTCGAGGAAAGCGTCGGGCGGTTGCTGGACGCCGGAATCGAGGTCATCGCCGTTGCCGGCAACCATGACGTCGGGGTATTGCCGCGGCTGGCGGCTCTGATCGACGGGTTCACCCTGCTGGGCGCCGGCGGCGAGTGGGAAGCAAGAACGATATCGAAGGACGGGTCTCCCGTCGCCCAGGTGGTCGGCTGGTCTTTCGGCGACCGGTACGTGCGCGAGAGTCCGGTGGCGCAGCTCCTCGGACAACCGCTTCGGACGCCCTCGCCCCTTGTCCCCAGGATCGGTCTGCTGCACGCGGACCTGGACGCCTCCGGCGGACACTACGCGCCCGTTACACGGGCCGAGCTTGACGGTACCGGCTACGACGCCTGGCTCCTGGGCCACATCCACAAGCCCTCCCTTGAGGGGCTGTCCATGTCAACCGGAACCCGGCCCTGCGGTTATCTCGGTTCGCTTGTCGGGCTCGACCCGTCGGAAACGGGTCCTCACGGGCCCTGGCTCCTGACGGTGTCGAGTGACGGCGGCATGGACGTCCGGCAAGTTCCCCTCGCACCGCTCCGATGGGAGCAGGTGGCCGTGTCGGTGGAAGGGCTCGAGCAGGTCGAGGACCTACCGGACAGGCTGTTGAGCAACGCGGAGGGACTTGTCCGCCAGCTTGGGGGAAAAGCCCCTCTTCCCCGTGCGCTCGGTCTGCGCGTGCGACTCACGGGGACAAGCGGCTGTCACGCGGAAATCCGGCGGTGGATCGCCGGCGGCGAGTGGATTTCGATGGGGCGGGTGGTGGACGGCACGGCGGTGTTCTTCAACAAGATCGTTGACTCGATGGAGTTGCGGCTGGACCTGGCGGAAATCGCGCTGGGCAATGATCCGGCCGCCCTGATGGCACAGCGGCTCCTGGTGCTCAGGGACGACGACGACCGGTCCAGGACGCTGCTCGACAAGGCGCGCGCTGCGTTGAGCGAGACCGCCCGGGAGGATGTCTGGTTGCCGGTTGGGGATCATCGCAATGCCACCGACCCTCTGTCGGACGATGCCCTGCGTGATCTCCTGTTCCGTTCGGGGCAGGCGGCGTTGCACGCCATCCTCGCCGGCCGCAAGGAAAGCGAGCCATCGTGAAGCTCAGGCGACTTGCCATAGACCGGCTGCCCGGAATCAACCAACCCTTCGAAATCGAAGCAGCGGGAGCAGGCTTTCACGTCGTATTCGGTCCGAACGGGATCGGCAAGTCGAGCATCTGCCGCGCCGTCGAGGGGTTGTACTGGGAAGACCGCGGTTCCTCGCGGCTCACGTCGGTGACCGGCGAATTCGAACTGGACGGAGAAACCTGGTGGGGCGAGCGCGAAGGGGCGCGTACGCGCTGGCAGCGAGGCGACGAAAGCAATGTTTCTCCGAGCCTGCCCCCTTCCCACAACTCTCGTTGCTTCTTTCTGAACCTCCGGGACCTGATCGATCCGTCCCGGGACGGCACCGCCGACATCGCCTCCGAAATCCAGCGGCAGATGTCCGGCGGATTCGACCTGGACAGGATCGCCGCGAACCTGTTCGCCGGTGTTGCCGCCCAACGCAGCCGCGGCGAACGGAACGATTTCAACCAGGCGGCGGAGAACGTCCAGCAGGCGGTGGGAAGGCACGCCGATCTCGTGCGGCGCGCGGATGAGCTCGATGAGTTGAAGACGCAACTCCACGACGCGGAAACCGCCACCCACCGGCTCGCTCTCGTCGAGCGTGCCGTCGGACTCGCGCGCCGCCGGGAAGAACTTGCCGGCATCATGGAGAGGATCAGGGCCTTGCCCGGCGCCTTGGCGACCCTGACCGGCAAGGAGGTCGAGGTGATCGAGCGGCCGCAGGCTCTGGTGGCCGGGTGGGCCGAACCGGGTCGTTCCCTCTAATGAGTGTTTATTGACGCCCGCGCGGCGCGCGGCGAGTCCGGACTCGCCGACTCCCTGGAACAAGCCGACCTCGCGGCCTGGCGCGAATACGCGGACGAGTTGGAACGTGTCGAAGTGGCGCTTGCGGCGGCAACAAGCGAGCACGGCGTGACCCGGGGCAAGCTTGCCGCGGCGTTGCACGCAATGGGCGGGGGCGATGTCGACAAGGTTGCACTGGCGTTGCCCCAGCATGGAGAACTGTTCGAGTTCCTGCGCGCGAGCCAGGCACATGCCGCGAGGTTCGGCGCCGTCCAGGAAAGACTGCGCCTGCTGGAGCGCGTCAAGGCACCGACGGACGGCCGGCGGGATATCGAGACGCTCCGGGCCGCGGCGGACGCTCTGCGTTCCTGGCTGCGCGTGGCCGAGCCCGACAGCCCGGCCGTCAGGGTCCGCGCCCGGTGGCCCTGGCTCGTGGCGGCTCTCATCGTGCTTTCCGCAAGCGTCGGACTGGCCGTGCTGGTAGACCCATCGCTGATCCAGCTCGCGACCGCGGGCGCCGCCATCGCGTTGGGGGTGTTGGTCCTGGGCAATCGGAGAACTTCCAGAGCCGGAAGAAATGCCGCGCGGGCTGAATTCGAGGACGTGGGCCTTGAAGAGCCTGAAGATTGGGATATTCCCTCCGTGAGGTCACGACTGCGCACCCTGGAGGACGAAACCGGAGAACTCGTGGCGTCCCTGCAGCGCGCGCGGGACCGTGAGGTGGAACGACAGACCCTCGAAGGGGAAATGGAGGGTCTGTCGGAACAACGACGCATCCTCGATGCCCGCAGACAGGAACTGAAAGACAGGCTCGGCCTGGATGCGCTCCCGCCCGATGCGGAACTGGTGGATTTCGCGCGGGCACTCGATCAACTCCGTATCAGCCGTGGCGACGACGAGGCCGCGGCGAGCAAGGTGCTCGGCCTCAAGAAGCGGCATGCCGCTCTCCTGGAGGAGCTGGCCGGTGTTCTGGAACATTACGGCGAAGCACGGCCCACAAGCGCCGCAACGGCGCGGGCGCGCCTCAACAATCTCGCGGACAGAAACTCGCGGCTGGTAAGGACGATCTCCGACGAACGGGCCGCGCGGCGCCAACTCCAGGAGAACTCGGCCGCCCGCGAAGAGGTGCTCGGTTCGATCAGGAAGATCTACTCCGAGGCGGGACTGACGGAAGGCGACCTGAGCGGCCTTATCGTGCTGCTCGGCTCGTTGCAGCGCTATCGCGAACTGAACAGCGAAAGAACAAGCCTCGAGGGCCAGATCGGTCTCGATCGTACGGAGTTGGAAAAGGCGGGCGAACCCGAATTGGCCGAATGCGACACTCTGTCCCTCGTTCCGCTCAAGGAAAGCTTGACGGCCCTGGCGATGAGAGCGGGGGGGCTGAGAAGCGAGATCGCCGAGATCACGGCCCGCGTCAGCGAGGCGAAGAGGGGCAGCGGCGTGCAGGACCTCATCGCGGTCCGTGAGGAATCCCGCGCGAGATTGCGGGACCTCCGCGACGAGGCGTTGTACGCGAACGCGGGCCGGTTTCTCATCGACGCCGTCGAAGAAGAATACGAGCAGACCCGGATGCCTCGCGTCTTCGAACGCGCCCGCGACCACTTCTCCGGGTTCACTTACCACAACTATGAACTACGGCTGGTCAACGACGAAGGGACGCCCCGCCTTGTAGCCGTCGAGTTGCGCAGCGGGGAAGCGCGGGAACTCGATGAACTGTCGGACGGTACCCGGGCGCAGTTGCTGTTGGCGGCGCGAGTCGCTTTCGCCGAGCAGGTGGAGCAGGGCGAGGTCCTGCCGTTGTTCCTCGACGAAGCGCTCGACCAGACCGACCCCGGGCGATTCGAGGCCATCGTTCGAAGCCTGGGGCGCGTGGCCAGAGACCAGGACCGCCAGATCTTCTACTTCACCAGCGACCCTCTTGACGTCGACCGGATTCGGGATGCTCTCGGCAAGGAGGACGGCGACATCGCCGGGTCCATCGATCTGGGCCGGATACGGACCAACACGGTCAGCGCGGGCGGGCCGCGGGCGCTGCACGTTGACCCGGCACCGCCGGTTCCAGCCCCCGAAGGGTTGTCGCCCGAGGAATATGGAGCGGTTCTGGGGGTGCCCGCGTTCCGTCCGGCTCACGGTTACGCGGAGCAACATTTCTTTTACGTCCTGTGGGACGATCCGGACCTGCTGCATGATCTTCTGTCCAACGGGATCGAGCGGGCGGGACAGTGGAAAACGGTTTTGGGCACTCCGCTCGCGGCAAGGCTGGGTTCCAATTCGGCGGCTCCGCCGGAGATCCCGTTGCGGCTGGACCTGCTCGAGGCCTTTTGCGCGTTGTGGAAACAGGGCAGGGGCCGGTCCATGGACCGTGACGCCCTCGAAGACAGCGGCGCCTTGAGCGAGCGGTTCCTGGATGAGGTGGCCTCCATCGCCCGGGAGCTTGACGGCAATCCGGAGAAGCTCGCCGCCGTGCTCGAGGAGCACAGGGACCCGCGTTTGCGAGGTTTCCGGAACAGCAGCGCGCGGGCGCTCCGGCGTTACATGATCGACAACGGCTATCTCGACGAACGCCCCGTTCTCGCCGAGGACGAATTGCAACTCCGTGCCCTGACCACCCCGGCGGCCAACGGATTGCCGGACGGGACCGCGAGGGCCCTCCTCAAGCGTTGGTGGGAATGGGCGCAGAAATTCTCCGGGCCAACAATTTACTGAAAAAACATCCTTTCCTTCTCCGTGGCTATCAATATTTTATTCAATTTCTCGTAAATTTGTTCTGGAGCGGGTACGCCCCGCAACGGAGAAGCGTCGAGAGTTGGATGACGAACGCGAAGCTACTGATTGTCGGGGACGCGGCATACCTTCAAGAACGCCTGCGAGGCTTGGGATACGCGGTGTGCGCCACGGTTCCGACCGCGCCCCGGGCCATTGAAGAAGCCGCCGGGATGGAGCCCGACCTGGCCTTGGTCGATCTCGGTCCGGAAGGCGGCGCCGACGGCCTGGAAGCGGCGGAGCAGATCGGAAACCGGCTCGACGTCCCGGTGGTGATTCTTGCCGACGGTGCGGACGACACCCAGGAAAGCCTGTTTCAGCGGGCCTGGACCGCCCCACCGTTCGGCTATGTCCTGAAGCCCTTCGAAGACCGGCAACTGCACTGGAACATCCAGGCCGCCCTTGCCCGGCATGAGAGAGAACGCCGGCACAGGGAGACCGAGACCGGATTGGAAGACGTCATCGCCGAACTGCGGGAGCGCACCGACATCCTGGAGAACGTTTTCAACAGCATGAGGGAGGGCGTGCTCGTCAACGATGCATCCGGCAGACGCCTGCTCGCCAACGCAAGCGCGCTGGAGGCCGCCGGACCCGAGGAATCGAGCGAGATGGAACGGTGGGCCGAACAGTACGGCATTTACCTTCCCGACGGGGAAACCCTCCTGCCGGTGGACCGGAACCCCATGGTGCGCGCCTTGCACGGCGAAACGACGGACTGGTGCGAGCTCTTCGTGCGCAACCCGCAGAGGCCGGAGGGGATGTACGTCGGCGTCAGCGCGCGGCCTCTGAAGAGAAAATACAAGGGGCTCCCGGCAGGCGTGGCGGTGTTTCAGGACATCACCGAATTCAAGGCGGCACAGGACCGGCTGCACGAGACCCTGAGCGATTTACGGAACCAGAGAGAGCTGATGGCGGCCACTTTCGACAGCATCCGGGATGGCGTCATGGTCTCCGACGACAGCGGCGGTTTCCTGTATGTCAATCCCGCCGCCAAGGAGATGCTCGGCGCGGCCTACGTCGCCAGGCGGGACGGCAAATGGTTGGAGAAGCCCACGCCGTACTTCTTTTATACCGACCGTGAGACCCCCATCAGGAACGAGGATCTGCCGCTTCCACGCGCCATTTTCCACGGCGAGTCCACGGACGACATGGACATATTCGTACCCCGTGAGGGCGACCGGCAGGGCCTTTTCCTCAGGGTGACCGGCAGGCCGCTCCTCAACGAGACCGGTGGAACACGCGGAGGCGTGATCACTTTTCACGATGTCACCAGGCAGGTACTCGCCGATGAAGCCCTGGCGCGAGCCTTCGCGCAAGGGCGGCTGGAAATAGTCGACACCATCCTCCACAACATCGGCAATGCCATCAACAGCGTCACCATCGGAATCGAGACCATTCACGGGATTGTCACGGACAACCGGCTCGTCCGCCGCCTCAACGCTCTTTCCGATGCCGTGAACGCGCATCGGGATGATTGGGCCGACTACATCGAGAACGACCCCCAAGGCCGTCAGGTGATACCGTTCATTTCCGCCCTCGCCGAGGACTTCGTCCGGGAGAACAAGAGGTTGACGGGGACCGTCCGCCGCGTCAGCGAAAGGGCGCGGCACATCGCCGACATCGTCCGCACCCAAAGAGCGCTCGGCAGTCCCGGTCTGAGCCGGAAGGATGTCAACGTCAAGGATGCGATCATGGACGCCGTCCGGGTACTGCAGGAATCGAGCCGGAAACGAACGACGAGCATAGACATCGACTGCGACAAGGCACCGGCGGAGATTCGGATCGACGAGAGTCAGTTCCACCAGATGATGGTCAATCTGATCAAGAATTCGATGGAAGCCATTGATCAGCTTGCCGCATCCGGCAGGCTCGAGGAGGAGCCTCGCATTCAGGTCCGAGCCTACGCTGAAGCGAATTTTCTCAACATCGACGTGATCGACAACGGCATCGGCACCACCGAGAAAGATACCCGAGCGTTCTTTGCCGCCGGTTATACCACGAAGGAAACCGGGACCGGGCTCGGTCTCCATTCGGCCGCGAATTTCGTCATCGGATCGGGCGGGCAGATTCGCCTGTTGAGTGACGGCATCGGCAGGGGCACAACCGCGCAGGTCAGGCTGAGAGCCCTCCCACCGGAGGGCTCCGCCCAGGCTGGTTCACGGTAGGGGTAACTGATGGAATTCAAGGATTACGGCAACAGGCGCGTCTTGATCGTCGACGACCAGAAGGAGATCCACGAGGACTTCATTGAAATGCTGGCCTCCGAACGCTCGACGGCGTCGACGGATGCGATGGCGGCCGCGTTCGTCGACGACGAAGAGCGATTTTCGCTGCCGGAGTTCGAGGTCCTCCACGCCAGGAGCGGAGAGCATGCCTTCGAGGTGGTGAAGGCCGGAAAGGAAAGAGACCGTCCCATCGCCGTGGCCTTTGTGGATATCCGAATGCCGCCGGGCATCGACGGCCTCGAAACCATACGCCGGATGAGGGAAGTCGACCGCGACATCGAGTTGGTCATCATGACCGCCTACACCGACAAGTCTCTGCCTGAAATCGTCCATGGCATGGATTTGATTCACAAGGTGCTCTACATCCGCAAGCCGTTTACGCGCGAGGAGGTCCAGCAGACCACGCTGTCACTGGTGGGAAAGTGGAACATCGAGCGGGAATTGGTCGAGCAACGGCGACAACTGGCCATCAACCATCAAAGGCTCGCGGCCGTGCTCGACGCCACCGGAGACGCCATGGCCATGTATGACCCCTCCGGATGCCTGGTGTTCGCCAACCAGGCCTGCGAGAAGGTATTCGACCTGACGGAGAGCGCGTTGAAGGATCTTTCGCCGGACGCCCTGGAGGAGCGGTTCCGGGAGCGGTTCCGGGAGCCGAGTCTGCCCGAACTGGAGGAAGGGTTCCTTTTCGAGGATGGCGGAAAGCTGGTGGAAGAAACCGCCGCGGGTCCGGTGCCGCATCAGCGGCTGTTCTACCGGACCACGGCGCCGGTGTATGACGCCGGCGACGCCATCGGCAGCCTGGTGGTGTACAGGGACGTGTCCAAAGACCTCGAGATGGAGCGGATGAAAGCCGAAGTGTTGCGCTTGCGCACCGAACTGGAGACGACGCACTCCTTTGACGGCATCATCGGCACCAGCCCTCCCATGCAGCAGGTGTACGCGCTGACGAAGCGCGCCGCGGAAAGCGATATCACGGTGCTAATTCGGGGCGAGAGCGGAACCGGCAAGGAACTGGTCGCAAAGTCGTTTCACTTTCACAGCTCGCGGAGCGCCGGGCCGTTTCTGGCCATCAATTGCGCCGCCATTCCCGAGACCCTCATCGAAAGCGAGTTGTTCGGCCATGAGCGGGGAGCCTTTACCGGGGCTACCGGGCGAAGAGCCGGCGCATTCGAGCGCGCCAAGGGGGGGACGATCTTCCTCGACGAGATCGGCGATATGCCGTCGGCTCTCTCGACGATGGAGCATCTTCCGACGTGGGCATTCGAGGCGAGGTTGGATACAACCTGGACGGTGGCTCCTTCCTCCGAACAATGCGGCCGTATGTCGGTTTGATTCGCCGTTCCGGCGACGGTTTCGTACGGCGAACCTTGGGGCTCGACCTTCGCGGCACGTCGAACTGGTTGATCAAGATCGAAGTCCACGACAGCGAACAATCACTCACGCCCGAGCTTTCTCTTCGTCACCGCTTCTGATTCTCCTGGTACCTGCTCTGTCTCCTCAATACTTCAGCCATGTTCTCGTGGGCCTTGCCATGATCGGGATTTAGCTCCAGGGCGCGGCGCAGGGCCTCCCCGGCCTCATCGAGCCGTCCGAGATCCAGGAGCGCACGGCCGCGAATGTCGTGTGCGTCGGCCAGTTCCGTGCGTGTCTCCAGCTTCTCCAGCGCGACCCGCGCGGCGGCCAGGGCATCCTCCGGGCGGTTCGCCTTGATCAGCGCGCGCGCCAGGTTGAGGTGAGCGTACCGGGCGTCGGGATTTTGAGAGACGACGTGGCCGAAGAACGCGGCGCCGTCCCGGTAGATGCCCGCCTGGGACCAGGTCATGACGCCAAGGACCGTCAGGATTGCGGCCACGAGGCAAGGCGCGGCCATCCGCAGCGATCCCGGCAGCCTGGCCGCGGCGACCGCGCCGCCACCGGCGAGCACGGCCATCACACCGATACCGGCAAGATACTGAAAGCGGTCGGCGACGAAAGCGTACCGCATGTAGTTGTGGTCCACGAAACCGAGCATGGGCGACAGCGCCACCGTGTAGAAGAGCAAACCGGCCAGAGGTCCCGGACCCCACCAGCGCCGGCCGAACCAAAGCGACATCGCCAGCGCGGCCGCGGCGAGGACATAGGCCCAGGCCAGCGGATCCCCGGCACGGATTTCCCAGAGCGGATAGATCACCGCCAGGTCCGTGGGCCACAGCAGCTTCCCGACATAGAACCACCAGGCGCGCGCCGCGATCAGCAACCGCTCCACCATCGAGTAGCCCAGCGAAAGCGGCACACGCGAGGCGTAGAGCAGGAAGTCGGCCATGGTGATGCACAGTCCCACCGCGAAGAACGGGACGAGACGCCGGAGATCCACAAGGGTCACTCCGTGCCGCTTCCAGCAGTGCCAGATCAACAGCGCCACGGGCAGGGTCACCACCACCGACTTGGACAAGAGCCCGGCGATGAACAGCGCCAACGCAAGGACATAACGTCCCCGCCCCGGCGCTTCCACGAACCGGATCCAGGCAACCGCCGCGGTCAGGTAGAACAGCGCCGACAGGAGGTCCTTGCGTTCGATGATCCATGCCACCGATTCGACCCGCAGGGGGTGCACCGCGAAGAGCGCGGCCACCGTCCAGGCCGCGGGCACGCCCAGGCGCAGCAGCAGGCGCCACACCAGCACGGAGTTGACCAGGTGCAGCAGCACGTTGACGACGTGATAGCCCAGCGGGGCAAAACCCCATAGCTTGTGCTCCAGCCAGAAGCTCGTATACACGACGGGCCAGTAATGATTTTCCAGGCCCATGGTCCAGGGCTGGAACCAGAGGCTCGAGAGGCCGGTCCACTTGCGAACCGCCGGCTCCTCGACCAGGACTATGTCGTCCCATACAAAGTCGCCCCAGAGCGCGGGGTAGTAGACGGCCGCCACCATGAGGCCCAGGGCGAGGAAGGCCGGCGCGTCGCGGCGCGAGAACGGAGATTCCATGAACTGTTTCCGTTATGGAAGATTTCGGCTAAATTGTGCATATCAATTTTGACCTTAAGCATGTCGTTTCCATAAATGACTCGCCACCGGGTCACCGGGTTCCCCGTACAGGGTCCGAAGAAGAGGAGGAGCCTTTTTGGGCCAGGCCAACGAATCACGGCGCGAGATCGAGGTGCTGCGGGAACGGATTTCCGCGCTCAGCGCGGCGATCCTGCGCATCAACGCGAGCCTCGACCTCACCACCGTGCTGCAGGAGGCGGTGGACAGCGCCTGCGCGCTCACCGCCGCCCGCTACGGCATCATCACCACCACCGACGAGGCGGGCGAGGTGCGCGAGTTCGTCACCTCGGGCTTCACCCCCGACGAGCAGCGCCAGTTCGTCGACTGGCCGGACGGCCCGAAGCTGTTCGCGCACTTCCGCGACCTCCCCGGGCCGATCCAGCTCACCGACCTCCCCGCCTTCGTCCGCGCCCTCGGCTTCTCCCCCGAGCTGATGCGCTCCAAGACCTTCCAGGGCACGCCGATGCGCCACCGGGACGTCCATGTCGGCAACTTCTTCCTCGCCGAGAAGGAGGGAGCACCCGCGTTCAGCGACCAGGACGAGGAGATCCTGCTTCTCTTCGCAAGCCAGGCCGCCACCGCCATTACCAATGCCCGCATCCACCACGACGAGCGCCAGACGCGGGCCGACCTGGAGGCCCTCATCGAGATCTCGCCGGTCGGCGTCGTTGTGTTCGATGCCCGGAGCGGCCGGCCGGCGTCGTTCAACCGCGAGGCGCGGCGGATCGTGGAGGGCCTGCGCACGGCGGGCCGCCCGATGGAGGAACTGCTGGACACGATCGCCTTCCGCCGCGCCGACGGGCGCGAGGTGTCCCTCAGCGAGTTCCCCATTACGGAACTGCTGAGCATCGGCGAGACGCTTCGCGGCGAGGAGGTCGAGTTCTCGGTGCCGGACGGGCGCAGCGTGCGCACGCTGATCAACTCGACCTCGATCCGTTCCGCGGACGGCGGCGTCGCCTCGGTCGTGGTCACCATGCAGGATCTGGCGCCGCTCGAGGAGCTGGAGCGGTTGCGCACGGAGTTCCTCAGTCTGGTGAGCCACGAGCTGCGCGTGCCGCTCACCGCCATCAAGGGCTCGACCGACACCCTGCTGGAGGAAGGGACCGACCTCGACCCGGCCGAGATGCGCGAGTTCCACCGCATCATCCACGAACAGACCGCGCACATGCGCGGCCTTATCGGCGACCTGCTCGATGCGGGGCGCATCGAGGCGGGAACTCTTTCGGTCTCGCCCGAGCCCTCCGAGGTGGCCGTCCTGGTGGACCGGGCGCGCAACACCTTCCTCTCCGGCGGCGGCCGCCACGCCGTGGTCATCGACCTGCCGCCGGACCTGCCCCGGGTGATGGCCGACCGGAGGCGCATCGTGCAGGTGCTGAACAACCTCGTGGCCAACGCTGCCCGGCACTCGCCGGAGGCCGCCCCGATCCGGGTCACGGCCGTGCGCGACGGCGCCCACGTCGCGGTCTCCGTGTCCGACGAGGGCCGGGGCATCGCGCCCGAACAGCTACCCCGTCTCTTCCGCAAGCACGCCGGTCCCGCCGCCGAGCGCCCGGTCTCCGACACCGGCCTCGGGCTCGTCATCTGCAAGGGGCTCGTGGAGGCGCACGGCGGGCGCATCCGCGCGGAGAGCGCCGGCGCCGGCCAGGGCAGCCGCTTCACCTTCACCCTGCCCCTGGTCGAGGACGCCCGGCGGAGCGAGCACGCGAACCCCGCCGCGCTGGTGGCCGGCCCGCCCCTGGAAGCGGGCGAGCCGGCCAGCGTCCTGGTCGTCGACGACGACCCCCAGACCCTGCGTTTCGTACGCGACGCCCTCACCAAGGCGGGCTACGCCGCGCTGGTGACGGGCGAGCACGAGGATCTCGCCCGGATCATCCGCACCGAGAAACCTTCCCTGGTCCTGCTCGACGTGCTGCTGCCCGGCACCGACGGCATCGCGCTGATGGAGAACACAACCGAACTCGCCGACCTGCCGGTCATATGCATCTCCGGCTACGGCCGCGACGAGCACATCGCCCGGGCCCTTGAAGCCGGCGCCGCGGACTACATCGTCAAGCCCTTCTCGGCCACCGAGCTCACGGCCCGGGTCGGCGCCGCGCTGCGCCGCGTCGCCCGGCCCGAGCCCTTCGCGCTCGGCGAGCTCGCCATCCACTACGAGGCGCGTCGCGTCACGGTGGCCGGGCGCGAGGTCGAGCTGACCGCGACGGAGTACGAGCTGCTGCGCGTGCTCTCGCTCAACGCGGGACGGGTCGTGAGCTACGATACCCTGCAACGCCAGGTCTGGAGCGGGAGCACGGGCGGCATAGACCTCGTGCGGAACTTCGTCAAGAAGCTCCGCGCCAAGCTCGGCGAAAACGCGGAGAACCCCACCTGGATCTTCAACGTGCGCGGCGTCGGCTACCGCATGCCCCACCCGTAACGGCCGCGGCCGAGGCTACTCCCGCGGCGGAAACTCGAACGTGACCTTGCCCTTGTCGTCGAGCACGAGCCAGGCGGCGAACTGCCGGCCGGATTTGGCGGAGACGAAACCCGGCAGCAGGTCGGTCTTGCCCTCGGTCAGGAGCTTGGCCATCTGGGCGCGGTCCAGCGGCTGCTCGAGGATGACCGTGCCGGACTTGAAGCGGCAGGGTTTCTGCTCCGCCTGGGACTTCTCGCACAGGTACTGCGACTGCCACTCGAAGACCCGCCCGCCGCAACGGGGGCACTTGCCCACGGGCTCCTGACCCGAGAAGTCGGCCTTGGCGGCTGGCTTGGCGGCGGTCCCGGCGGTCTTCTTAGGCGCCCGCGGCTCGAACTCGAACCCGACCTTGTCGTCCTTGATCACCAGGAACGCCTTGAAAGCGCGGCCGGTGCGCGCGGAAACGAAGCCCTGAAGGAGGTCGGTCCTGCCCTCGGCCAGGAGCTTCACCATCTGCTCCCGCGGCACCTCCTGGCGCAGGATGATCTTGCCGGAGCTGAACTCGCACGTGCGCGCGTCGCCCACCGCGTTCTCGCACACGTAGCGCATGGGCAGCTCGAACACGCGGCCGACGCAGCGCGGGCACTTGCCCAGGGGCTCCTGGCCGCTGAAGTCCGCCTGGGGCTCGGCCTCGCCGTCACCGTTGCGGGATTCGTTGCCGAAGTCGAAGGCGATCCTGTGCTCCGGCGACAGGTTCAGCACCGCGGCGAAGGGACGTCCCTGCCGGCTGCGGAAGCCTTGCAGCGGTCCGATCCGGCCCTCTCCGATGAGCGTCTCGATTTCCTCGGTGCTCAGCAGCCGCCCGGCGAGGATCCTGGGCAGGCTGAAGTCGCAGTTGACGCACTGGTAGTTGCGGTAGCGCTCGTGCACCTCGCCCTCGCACTTGGGGCACGGCACCGCGAGGGCGCCGAAGTCTCCCGGAATGGTGTCGTGCTCGTAGCGGCGCGCCCGGTCGACGATCTGCCGGGTCATCTCGGCGATCTCGCCCATGAACTCGTCGCGGCTCTTCTTGCCGCCCTGCATCTGGAAGAGCTGGTACTCCCAGTTGCCGGTGAGCTCGGGCTTGGTGAGCTCCCGCACACCCAGGCCGTTGAGCAGCTCCATGAGCATGAAGGCCTTGGGAGTGGCGTGCAGCTCCTTGCCGTCGCGGACGATGTAGTCCTCGTCGATGAGCCCTTCGATGATGGACGCGCGCGTGGCGGAGGTGCCCAGCCCCTTGCCGGCCATGGCCGCGCGCAGGTCTTCATCGGTCACCAGACGGCCGGCTCCTTCCATGGCCCCGAGCAGCGTGGCCTCGGTGAAGCGCGCGGGCGGGCGGGTCTGGTTCTGCTTGACCTCGACGTCCGTGGTTTCCACCGGCACGGCCCCGGCGTCCGCGCCTGTCGGGCCCGCGCCGTCCGCGCGCCCGTTCCCGCCGGTGTCCTTGGGACCTTCGTCGCCGGCGTTCTCGCCCGGGGCCGTGGCGCGCAGGGGCGCCAGCGTGGGCTCGTCGCCCTTCCGCGCGTTGTCCCGGCCGTGGACCTCGAGCCAGCCGGCCTTGACCAGGACCTTGCCGGTGGTGCGGAAGGGCTCACCTTCCACCCGGGTGATCCGCGTGGTCTCCAGGTACTCGGCGGCGGGGTAGAAGATCGCCAGGAAGCGCCGGGTGACGAGGTCGTAGATCCTCTGCTCCATGTCGTTGAGACGCTTGGGCGCCTCGGTGGTGGGGATGATGGCGAAGTGGTCCGACACCTTGGCGTTGTTGAAGATGCGCTTGTCGGGCCTGACCCAGTCCTGCTCCAGGATGTTGTCCGCGAAGGGCGCGTAGGTCGTGCCCTTGAGCATCCGCAGGGAGTCCTTCACCGTGCCCACGTAGTCCTCGGGCAGGGCACGCGAGTCGGTGCGCGGGTAGGTCAGCACCTTGTGGCGCTCGTACAGTGCCTGGGCGATCTGCACCGTGCGGTTGGCGCTCAGGCCGAAGCGCGCGTTGGCCTCCCGCTGGAGGCTCGTGAGGTCGAACAGCGGCGGCGGCGCCTGCCGGGTGGGCTTGCTCTCCTCGGTGGCGCCGCCGGCCTGGCCCAGGCACTTGTCGCGAATGGCCTCGGCCGCGGCCTCCTCCCAGATGCGCTCGGGCCGGGCGTTGGGCTCGCTCTCCTTCTTCCTGAACTTCTCGTCGAACCAGCGCCCATCGTACGCGCCGCCTTCCGCCTGGAACGTGGCCGTCACCTCCCAGTAGGGCTCGGGCCGGAAGTCGCGGATGGCGGCCTCGCGCTCCGCCACGATGGCCAGGGTAGGGGTCTGCACCCGCCCCACGGTGGTCTTGTAGAACCCGCCGGGCTTGGAGTTGAACGCGGTCATGGCGCGGGTGCCGTTGATGCCCACGATCCAGTCGGCCTCGGAGCGGCTCAGGGCGGCATCCGCCAGGGGCTGCATGTCGTGGTCCTCGCGGAGCTCGACGAAGCCGTTGCGGATGGCGTCGGGGGTCATGGACTGGAGCCACAGCCGCTTGATGGGCTTCTTGGCCTTGGCGTGGCGCACGATGTTGCGGAAGATCAGCTCGCCCTCGCGCCCCGCGTCGCAGGCGTTCACCAGGGCGTCCACGTCCCTGCGCTTGATCAGCTTGACCAGCGTCTTCAGCCGGGACGCGCTCTTCTGGATGGGCTTGAGGTCGAAGTAGGGTGGGATCACCGGCAGGTTGGCGAAGCTCCACTTGCCCTTCTTCGCCTCGACCCCTTCCGGCGGGATCTGCTCCAGCAGGTGGCCCACGGCGGACGACAGCACGTAGTCGTCGCTCTCGTAGTAGTCCTGGTGCCTCTTGAAGCCGCCCAGCGCTCTGGCCACGTCCGCGGCCACCGACGGCTTCTCCGCGATGATGAGCGCTTTACCCATGTTGTTTCCGCACTGTTGTCCGCACGATGGCAGGGAGCCCACGGCGTTCGCTTCCTCCCGCGCGTCCACCGTGAACAGTGCATATGTCTAATACAGGTATACCTGTCAAGCGGGCGGTAGCAAGCCGTTAGCGGTGGAGGGCTCTTCCGTGTCATAAGGATGGACAGGAGGACCGGACCCATGCCCAACGTCAAGCTGCCTACCGGCGTCGACCTCTACTACGAGACCCACGGCCAGGGAGAGCCGCTCATCTTCGTGCCCTCCACCGCCTACTCCGGCGAGGTGTGGAAGCCTTCCCAGATGCCGCTGGCGGACTCCCTGAACCTGATCTTCCACGACCCGCGCGGCTGCGGGCGCTCGGTGGCGCAGCAAAGCGTCTACACCATCGAGCTCATGGCCATGGACATCGTGGCGCTGATGGACCATATCGGCTGCCCGTCGGCCCACTTCATCGGCCACTCCATGGGCGGACGCATCGCGCTGTCCCTGGCGCAGAACTTTCCCGGCCGCGTCAAGAGCCTGATCATGGCCGCGGCCGGCTCGGGCACCGCGGGTCGCGCCGGCCCCGACTGCGTGCCCGGCCTGCCCTTCGAGTGGGTCCACGACATGGTGCGGCTGGGCTTCGAGAAGTTCGTCCGCGAGGAGATCGTGGACACCGACACCTTCTTCACCGACGCCTACCGGAAATCGCACCCGGCCGAGGTGGAGGCCTTCTACAAGCTCGCCTGGGAGACCCACGCCAAGCTGCCGGAGTTCATCCAACTGGTCATGGCGCGGCACAGCTTCGAGGGCACGCACCGGCTGGGCGACGTGCGCTGTCCCACCATGGTGCTGATCGGCGCCGGGGACACCGTGGGGAGCAACCACGTGGCCCAGGCCCAGGTGCTCAAGGACCGGATTCCGGGCGCGGAGCTGAAGGTCCTGGAAGGGCAGACCCACGGATTCTTCTGGGAGGACCCGGAAGGGACCAACGACGTCATCCTCTCCTGGGTGAAGCGCCATAGCTGAGCGCACCGCACCGCCCATGCCCGGTGAGGCCGCCCGGCCGTCTTTCTGGACGCGCACCTTCCTCCTGCTGTGCGCGTCGCAGTTCCTGGCCTACGGCCATCACGCGCTGCTGACGCCCACGCTGCCGCTCTACGTGGACCACCTGGGCGGCTCGCCCTTCACGGTGGGTCTGCTGCTGGCGGTCTTCAGCGGCAGCAGCATCCTCATCCGGCCGTTGCTGGGCACCTGGGTGGACACCCGCGGCGAGACCTTCGTGCTCAGCCTGAGCTGCATCGGTCTGTGCCTGACCGTGCTCATCTTCATCGTCCCCTACGTCGAGGGGGCGTTCACGGCCAACATTCTCCGGGGTTTTTCCTGGGCCGGCATCAACACCAGCGGCTACGCGTTCCTCGCGGCCGCCGTGACCGACGACCGGCGCGGCGAGGCCAGCGGCTACTACTCCGGCATCCAGGCCAGCTCCTCGGTGTTCTTCCCCACCGTGGCGCTGTGGATCATCGAGCTGCCGGCGGGCGGCTACGCCGGTGTGTTCGTGCTGTCGAGCGCCGTGGCGCTCCTCGGGGCCTTCCTCGCGCACGTGTGCGGGCGTGGCGTTGAGGGGCAGGCGGGAGGCCGGCCCGCGCGGGCCGCCAGGGTGCCGTTCCGCGACCGCACCTGGTTCGACCGCTCCATCGTGTTCATCGCGCTGCTGCTCTTCTGCCTGAACCTGCCCTGGTCCGGCCTGACCTCCTTCATCGTCCTCTACGCCCGGGAGGTGGGCATCGAGAGCCTGGGCTGGTACTTCGTGGCCATCGGCTGCGCCAGCCTCGTGGGGCGCCCGTTGCTGGGCCGCGTCTCCGACCGCATCGGCCGGGTACCGGCCGTGGTCGGCGCCTACCTCCTGGAAATGGCCGGCGTCGGGCTGGTCCTGCTGGCACGGGACGTGACCATGATGATGACCGCCGGGGTGCTCTTCTTCCTCGGCTACGCCATGGGCGTCTCCACCACCCTGGCCCTCGCCATGGAGCGCGCCGACCCGCGCCGCCGGGGAGTCGCCATGGCCACCTTCTCCATCGCCTTCCCGCTGGGCTCGGGCCTCGGCGCCGCCGTCGCCGGCGGCGTCATCGCGCTCGTCGGCTACCGCGGCATGTACATGAGCCTGATCGGCGTGCTGGTGCTTGGGCTGCTGCTGACGTTGGGCCGCAGGGCTGCGTTGGAGAAATGATGTTTGTTCATCGGAGCGGCCTTATGTTACCTTGTTGCCCCGACCTGGAGGCATGGCGTCTCTCGTGGTCAAAACTCTCAGAGGAGGTATGCATGTTTTCCAAGTTGTTCAAGAGAAAGAACGGGTCGCTCCGGCTCGTCTTCGGCGCCTTTGCGGCGGTGCTGGCGGCCTCGCTGATGGCCCCTGCGGGCGCGTGGGCGCAACGTTCGGACGCGGAACTCAAGAAACTCTTCGAGTCCAAGCCGGTGAACATCATCGTCGGCTCGGCGCCGGGCGGCGGCTACGACACGTTCTCCCGGATGGTCGCGCGGTATGTGGCCAACTACCTGCCGGGGAACCCGTCCTTCATCGTCCGGAACGTTCCGGGGGCAGGTCAGCTTCGCGGGCTGCGACGGGCCATGAAGGCCAAACCGGACGGGATGACCCTGGGCCTTCTGCATCCGCGGTTCGTCCAACGTGAGCTGGCCGGTACCGACGTGCCCGACTTCGACCTCAAGAAAGTGCGCGTGCTGGGCAGCCCGAGCGCGGGCGCCGTGCCGCGCATCTGGTGTGTGCGCCGCAGCATCGGCACCACCTACGCGGACCTGGTGAAGCGCGGCCAGCCCGTAACCAACGGCGGCAACGCGCCGGGCGCGGCCTTCGGCATCGGACCCCAGTTCGTGCAGGAGCTGGGCGGTCCCATCAAGATGGTCTACGGCTACGGCGGCACCTCCGAGATCATGGCCGCTTTCGATCGCGACGAGATGGAAGGCGTGGACCGTTGCGTCGAGGAGAACGTGCCGCGGCTGTTCCCGAAGTGGGTCACCGACAAGAAGGTGGCGCCCATCTTCTGGTGGGAAAAGGAGCCTTCCAAGGACTGGATCGGGAAGCTCGGAGCCACCAACGTGCCGCATCTTTTCGATGTCGTGAATCCCACCGAAGAGCAGAAGAACGCATTCCTCGTGGCTCAGCAGTTCAACACCTTCAGCCGGATCTTCGTGCTGCAGCCCGGGGTGCCGGATGACGTCTACAACGTGTGGAAGAAGGCCTTCGAGGCCACCACCAAGGATGCCGGGTTCCTGAAGGCCGCGGCGGTGGCGGGTCTGGATGTCGCGTTGGGTACCGCCGAGGACTTCAACGCGGGTCTCAAGCGCTACGAAACGCTGACGCCGAACGGCGAGAAGCTGCTGAAGGACCTCATGGGCATCAAGTAGTCCGGAGATCACTGGAAGCGGCGGACTATTCGTCGGCTTCACCCCCTCGGGGCAAAAGAAACGGCCATCCGTCACGCGGCGGATGGCCGTTTCCTCGTCAGGATTCACCCCAGAACAGCCTGAGCAGCGGCGGGTCGTGCCACGTGGCGTTGAGGAAGTTGTCGTAGACCCCCACGATCAGGGCCAGGAACAACAGCCCCAGGATCGTGGACCAGATCCACCCGGCGCGGCCGTAGACGAGCACGTAGAAGAAGACGCCCAGCGGGATGGCGATGTGGAATCCCACCAGCCAGATGGCGCCGTAGAGGGCCAGGATGTAGAGGCAGATGCGCGCGAAGCGCTGCCGTTCGCCCCGGGGGTCGGCGCCGGTGCGGAAGCCGAGGTCCATGATCTGCGCGGATGATGCTTCACGGGCGCTACGCACCAGGGCGAACAGCCGCAGGAACCAGAACGGCGTGCCCAGCCCGACGGCGATGCGCGGCATGAGGGCCGAGCCTTCGGGCCAGGAGAAGGACTCGACGAACATGTAGACGAAGAAGAAGCCGACCACGGCCAGCAGGATGATCTCGCCCATCACTTCCGTGGAGAAGCCGCGTCGCGCCGTCCCCGCGCTCTCCTTGCCGGCGCTCATTTGCCTGCCTTCTTCCATCATGCCTGCTCCGGTTCGGTCTCGTCCGCTTCCCTGGCGGATTCCTCCGCCGCCCTCTTGGCCCCCTGCTGCATGCGCAGGCTCACCACCATGACAAGGACCATCACCGCGATGATGGCCAGGAATTGCGGGCGCTGGAACATGGCCCAGCCGTAGCTGTTGGCCGAAAGCCACAGGTACTTCTCCACGATGTCGGCCAGCACCACCGCGATGAGGATCGGCG
>JAPPNE010000162.1 GCA_028818775.1 Deltaproteobacteria bacterium
GCGGCGGGGCTACAACTGGCGCATGTCCATGGGGCCCATCCTGGGCACCGGCGGCTTGGCCATGATCATCCCGCCCTCGGCTCTGGCCGTGCTGCTCGCCAGCGTCGCCAACATCGACGTCGGCCGGCTGCTCATCGCCGGTTTTCTGCCGGGCTTTGTCCTGGCGTTGCTCTACGTCGGCATGCTGTACCTCCAGATCATTATCAACCCCGCCAGCGCGCCGGCCTACGACGTGCCGCCCACGACATGGGCCCACAAGCTCAAGTTCGTCACTTTCAACATCCTGCCGGTGAGCCTCGTGATCTTCATGGTCATAGGCTTCATCATCCTGGGTATCGCCACGCCCACGGAATCCGCGGCCTGTGGCGTGTTGGGCGTGGCCATCCTGGCCGTGGCCTTCCGTGTGCTCAAGTGGCAGGCCGTTCGCACCTCCCTGTCGGGCACCGTGCGGGTGGCCGGCATGGTGTTCCTCATCATCATGAACTCGACCGTGTTCAGCCAGCTCCTGGCCTACTCGGGCGCCACCGCCGGCATGCTGGAATGGGCCACCAGCTTCGAGGTGTCCCGCCTGGTGGTGCTTTCGGTCATGTTCCTGATCCTCATCGTGCTGGGCATGTTCATGGACGCCACCTCCATGATGCTCATCACCGTGCCCATCTTCTTCCCCTTGGCCGAGGCACTGGGCTTCGACCTGATCTGGTTCGGCCTGTTCGTGCTCATGACGCTGGAGATGGCGGGCACGACGCCCCCCTTCGGATTGTTGCTCTACGTGATGCTCGGAGTGGCGCCACGGGGCACCACGCTGCTGCAGGTGGCCAACGCGGCGATCCCGTTCCTGATTTGTGACCTGATCCTGATCCTCATCCTGATCTGGGAACCCCGGCTCGCACTGTTCCTCCCCGATCTCATGGATTGAGCCGGGCGTCATAAAAGAAAACGCCCTCGATCCGGCGCTCAGGATCGAGGGCGTTTTGCCGTTTCGCGACCGTGCGGCCCTCAGGGCGCGCGGTACATCTTCTCCTTCAGCTTGGCGAACGGTACCGTGAAGTTGTTCTTCGATCGGACTTCCCAGGCCAGTTCGTACACGGTGCGCAGGTAAGCCTTCCGCGCCTCGCCCTTGAGTTCCATCTTCTGGAGCCCCGAAGCCCACAGCTTCTCGTTGTCCGCGTCGGCCTTCTTGCGGAGGATGGTCACGCTTTCGTCCTCGAACGCCAGACCCGTCTGGGTCAGCTTGTCCTGCACGGACTTCGGCAACGAATTCCACTTGTTCAGGTTGATGACGACCATGGAGCCGCTGCGATAGAAGCCCGGGTAGACGCGGTACTTGAGGAACTTCTGAACGCCGTACTTGGCCAGCGCTCCCTCCGGCCACGCGAGTCCCTGCACTACGCCCCGCTGCAGACCCGTATACATTTCCGCGGCCGCCATGGTTACGGGAATGGCCCCCATGGCCACAAAAAACGGTCTGTAGGTGGCGGTGGAGCGCATCTTGTGACCGCTGAGGTCCAGGCCCGTCTTGGTGCTCTCCTTGGGTTTGAACGTGGTGTAGATGTGGAAGTCGACACCGTAACAGCACCAGCCCAGGATCCGCCCGCCGAACTTGTCGCCCCACACCGGTTGGAGCTGGTCGATGGCGCCGTTTGCCCGGAGTTCCTTGGTGGAAAGGTTGGTTACCGAGGTCAGGCCGGCCTCCGCCACCATTCCCTCGTAATAACCCATCGGACAGAAGATCATGTCCACCAGGCCGCGCTTGAGCGCCGGACCCTGCTTCTGCCGCGGCGACACTTCCGGGCCGCCCACGTAGTGGAGCTTGGCCTCGCCCTTGGCGACTTCGTTGAACTTGTCGTGGAACGCCTGGAAGTACGTCTCCACCTGGTCGTGGGTCTTTGCCAGGCAGGTGCTGACCTTCAGCGTGACCGCCGCCTGCGCGGCCGCGGCCAGGACGAACAGAGCGAACGCCGCGACGAACGCCCCAACTGCTAGCTTTCTCATCCGTGTACCCTCCTTTGCCGGGGCATTCCCCGACCGGTTGATGCCTCGGCCGAAGCCGGATAACCGCTGACCCTAGTGAAAGTGCGGGAACCTTGTCAAACAAAAAACGCTGCAGGAAGCCATGCGGGCGCGTTGGGGCCGGACCATACCCCACGCGTCCAAAGGATGCGCGAAGGGTGTTGTATGAGTTCGCGGATTATCCGAAGCTCGACACAGGGATGGCAAGACATGAAAAAGGCAAGTAAGAATGTACTGGAGTGCCTGAATCGAAACAAGGAGGTCCAATGAAACACGTTCTGACGGTGCTGCTTCTGGCGGGCTTTGTCCTGTGCCAGGCCGGCGCCGCGGCCGGTCTGGTAGAGTGGGAGTCCGAAGAGAGCTCCCAGCGGCTGTCGCGTTCCACCCACAAGGCTGACTTCTTTCGGCTGAGCAACCACTTCATCAGCCAGGACAACAAGATCTTCTGCGGGCCGGTCTCCTCGGCCATTGTCTTGAACGCGCTGAGGCTGGGCAAGAAGAAGGGGCTCCCCCAGGACAGCTACTCCATTGCGGAGGATGAACGCGCATGGCTTCCCAAGGGGTTCAACCCCTTCTTCGGGAAGTATACGCCGAACAACGTCCTCACCGGCCAGACCAAGACCAAGATCGAGGTGCTGGGCAAGCCCATCGAGATCCAGGGGGCCATGAAGAAGGACTTCGGCCTGCAGCTCCGGCAACTGGCCCAGGCCCTGAGCGCCCATGAGCTCGATGTGAGAATCCGCGTGGTCGATGAGGAGATGAACGACGAGGTGATCAAACGCGAGATGGCCAAGAACCTGGCCGTCCCGGGTGACTACGTGCTGGTGAACTACCACCGCAAGACACTGGGCCAGAAGGGCGGAGGGCACATCTCCCCCCTCGGAGCCTATGATGAGGCGAGCGATTCCTTTCTGATCATGGACGTGAACCCGAACCGGGCCCCGTGGGTGTGGGTGAGCGCGGCCGATCTGATCAAGGCCATGCGCACCTTCGATACCGTGGAGAACCGCGGCTACCTGTTGATCGCCGAGGGACGATAACGGACCGGGAGTGTCGACGAGGATCGAGGCGATCAGCGATCCACGATGCATGGCCCCATAAACAATAATACCCGATGGTATGAGTGATTCCCGAGGCCGATACATGGTCGGCGTGGACATCGGCGGCACCTTCACCGACTGCGTCGTGGTCAACGACCAAGGCGAGATGGTGGTGGGGAAGTCGCTTTCCACCCCTCCCGACTATTCCGCCGGGGCCGCCGACGCCGTCCGGGACGCGGCGCGCAACATCGGCCTGGGCGACGAGGAGGTGTTGCTCCGCCGGACTACGCTCTTCTTCCACGCCTGCACCATCGGCGAGAACACCCTGATCACCCGCTCCGGCCCGAGGACCGGCCTTGTCGCCACTCGGGGATTCCCCGATACGCTGCTCATGATGCGCGGCAAGGTCACCGACGGACTCACGGAGGCGGAGGCGGGCCGGCTCGCGTGGCTGCGCAAGCCGGAGCCCTTCGTGCCCCGGTCCCTCGTGGCGGAGGTGAACGAGCGCATGGACTACAAGGGCTCGGTCACCGTGAGCCTCGACGAGGCGCAGGCGGCGGCTGCGCTGGACGAGTTGGTGGCGCGCGGGGCGGAGTCCGTGGCCGTGTGCCTGCTCTGGTCGGTGGCCAACGACGTACATGAGAAGGCCGTGGCCGGCATCCTGCGGCGGCGTCATCCGGACGTCTACGTCACGCTGTCGAGCGCGGCGGCGCCTTTCGTGGGCGAGTACGAGCGCACCGCCACCACCGTGTTCAACGCCTACATCGGCCCGCGCATCTCGACCTATCTCACGAATCTCCACCAAGTGCTCCGGGGCAAGGGGCTGGCAAAGCCGCCGATGATCATGCAGGCCTACGGCGGCGTGCTCGACATCGACGCCACTTGCCGCAACGCCGTGGGCACCGTCGAGTCCGGCCCGGCGTCGGGTGTTGTGGGGAGCCGGTTCCTGGGCGAGATGATCGGCGAGAACGACATCCTGGCCACGGACATGGGCGGCACCACGTTCAAGGTGGGCGTGGTGCGGGAGGGGCGCATCGAACGCGACTATACGCCGGTGGTGCTGCGCCACCGGGTGCTGGCGCCCAAGATCTGGGTGGAGTCGGTGGGAGCCGGCGGCGGCAGCATCGCATGGATCGACAGCGATACCGGGCTTCTCAAGGTGGGACCCGAGGGCGCCGGCGCCAGTCCCGGCCCGGTGTGCTACGGTCTCGGCGGGGTCGAGCCCACGGTCTCCGACGCGGACGTCATCCTCGGCTATCTCAACCCGGACTACTTCCTGGGCGGGCGCATGCGCCTGGACCGCGGCGGCGCGCTCCGGGCGGTGGAACAGCGGATCGCGGAGCCCCTGGGCATGAACGTGACCGAGGCCGCCCGCGGCATCTATCGCATCGCCAACGCACACATGAGCGACCTCATCCGCCGGGCCACCGTGGAGAAGGGGCACGACCCGCGGTCCTTCGTGATGTTCGCCTTCGGCGGCGCCGGCCCCATGCACGCCAGCCGCTACGCCGCGGACCTGGGCGTGCGGCAGGTGGTGATCCCGCTCACCGCGTCGGTGCACGGCGCCACCGGCCTGATCAGCTCCGACGTGGTGCACGAGTACGGCAAGTCCGATCACCTCCAGGTGCCGGCCGACCCACGCCGCGTCAACGAGAACTTCGCCGAGCTGATCCGCAGGGCCGAGGCGGATCTGGGCGAGGCCGGGTTCGGCCCGTCCGAAATGGCGGTCACCCGCGGCATCGACATGCGCTACCGCTACCAGGTGCACGAACTGAACGTGCCGCTGCCCACCGGCACCGCTCCTCTCGCGGATGCCGACCTGGAGCGGCTCTACGCCGACTTCGACGATGCCTACGAGAAGGCCTACGGCAAGGGCTCGGGCTACCGGGAGGCGGGCAAGGAGATCCTGACCTTCCGCGTGACCGCGGTGGGGCTGCTGAGCAAGCCCCGCATCAAGGAGGAACCGGCGGTCGAGGCGTCCGCGGACGACGCGCGGAAGCCGGAGCGAAGCGTCTTTTTCGAGGAGCTTGGGGACTTCGCGCCCACCACCATCTATGATTTCCAGCGCATGGGGCCGGGAATGGAGTTGTTGGGTCCGGCGGTCATCGAGACCCCCGTGACCACCGTAGTGGTGAACCCACGGGACCGCGCCGAGATCGACGGTTTCCGCAACATACGGATCCTGGTGGGGGACAAGGCGGGCACATGACCATGGACGTAACCGACACAGGCGCGTCGAGCTCCCAGGTGGACCCGGTCACCTTCGAGATCCTGTCGCACCGCCTCCACGAGATCACGCGCGAGATGGGCGCCACCCTGGAGCGCGTGGGCGGCACGGTCAACACCACGCAGCTTCACGACTACATGGCCTCCCTCTACATGGCCAACGGCGACGTGCTGTCGGTGGGGGAGTCCATGATCCGGCATGCGGCCTGCGCCGGGTTCGCGGTGAAGCGCATCATCGAGCGTTTCGAGGACAACGGCGGCATCCACCCGGGAGACGTGTTCCTGCTCAACGACCCCTACCTGGCCGCCATCCACCAATCCGACATCTACATGATCGCGCCGATCCACTACCACGACCGGCTGATGGCGTGGAGCGCCACCTTCGTGCACGTCATGGACATCGGCGCCATGTCCCCGGGCGGGAATTCTCCGGGCGCCACCGAGATCTGCCACGAGGGACTGCGCATTCCGGGCCTCAAGCTGGTGGAGCGTGGCCGGATGCGCCAGGACGTGTTCGACACCCTCACCAACATGACCCGGCAGCCGGTTCTCGTGGGGCTCGACCTCAAGTGCGAGCTGGCGGCCAACAACGTGGCCCGTTCGCGCATGGAGGAGATGTTCGAGCAGTATGGCCCCGAACTCATCACCGCCGTGTCAGCGGAAATAATCCGCTACGCGCGCGAGACCCTCCAGAAGCGCCTCCGGGAGATCCCGGACGGCACCTGGAGCGACTCCGGCACCATCGCGGCCAACGAGACGAAACGCGTGTGCGTGGAGCTGCGCAAGCGCGGCGACCGGCTGACGTTCGACTTCACCGGCAGCGATCCCCAGGCGCGGCAGGGCATCAACCTGCCGTACCACGCCACTTTCGGCGGAGTCTTCGAGGCGGTGCTGAGCGCCCTGGGCTACGACCTGCCCAAGAACTACGGCGCCTTCGGCCCCATCGAGGTCATCGCCCCGGAAGGCACGGTGGTGAACGTGCAGTATCCCGGGCCGGTGTCCATGAACACCACCTCCGGGCTCAAGACCGTCTCCTACGTCTCCGCGTCGGTGCTGGCGCAGATGCTGGCGGGCAGCGACACCTGGAGGGACGAGGTGACGGCGCTGACACTCGGCTTCCGCGTCGTGCGCCACGCGGGCGTGAACCAGTACGGCCGGTTCTACGTCTCCACGCTGCTGGAGTTGAGCGGCTCCGGCGCCAGCCCCCACGGCGACGGCATCGATTCCGGCGGCTACCTCACCTGCCACAACGTGGAATGGCTCGAGCTGAACTTCCCGCTCATGTACCTGTTCCGGCGCCATCTGAAGGACGGCGGCGGTGCCGGCAAGTTCGCCGGCGGCGTGGGCGTGGAGGCCACCGTGAAGTTGCACGACGCGCCCGAGGAGAGGATCCGCGGCGTGGCCTTCGGCGTGGCCGGCCTGCGGAACTCCGGCGTGGGCATGTTCGGCGGCTACCCCGGCGCCCCGAGCCTGCTGGTGCTGCTCGAAGGCACGCGCGTCAACGAGCTGCTGGCGAACCACCAGTGCATCGACGGACTCCCGGCCCTGGAGGGCGAGCGCCGGCTGCTCCCCTACTGCGAGTTCGACATCGGCAAGGACGACGTCCTGTATTTGCGGCTGGGGAGCGGCGGCGGCTACGGCGACCCCCTGGACCGGGAGCCGGAGGCGGTGGCGGAGAGCCTGCTGAACGAGCGCATCTCACGGGCCACAGCCGAAGACATCTACGGCGTCGTCGTGGAAGATCGTACCTTGAGGGTGGACGAGGCGGCGACTCGCGAATCGCGGGAGCGCCTGCGCAAGAACCGGCTGGCGGGACAAACCTGACCGGGTATGCTTTGCTAATTGCCGCAGCGCGGGAATGACGAAATCGAAATGACGGAGGAATCCGATGATTGAGACCACAGGGCCCAACAGGCCCGAACCCAGGAGTATCTCCCTCGACCCGGCCAAAACCGCCGTGGTGGTGCTCGACCTGAACGCCCGCTGTCATGACCCGGAGGAGGTCTGCTCAAAGCTGATGGAGCCCCTTGGCGGGTTCCTGGAGCAGGTCCGGGCGGCTTCCGTCCCCGTGGTGTTCACCGTTTCGCTGCAGTTCAAGGGCACGCCCATGGGGGAGGTGGCGGCGCCTCTTGGGCGTCGCGACAGCGAGCCCGTGCTCCATCCCGACGCCTTCGACAAGTTCGCCGGCGGCGAGCTCCGGACGATCCTCGATGACGCCGGCACCGAGAACCTCATCGTCACCGGCTCCCTCACCAACGTTGCCGTGCTCTACACCGCCACCGCCGCCGCGCGCGTGCATCGCTACAACGTCATCATCCCGCTCGACGGCGTCAACGCCAAGAGCACCTACGAGCACGAGTACGCCATCCACCAGCTCACAGTCATCCCCGCCGGCGCCGCGGAGCGCATGCGCTTTACCCGGCTCGACATGATCGCGTTCTTGTAGTGGCGGAAGACCATCTCTACTGGCAGAAGGCGAGTCCGTGATGATCGCGCAGTGCCGCTATCACTACTGACCGACGCCCTGAACCTACGGAGTGTATCTCACCCGGAGGTTTCCGTGGGCATCCGCGGTCAAGTCGAAGGAAGGGTACACGACGGTGGTGGAGCTGTACTCCTCGATGACGGCCGGTCCGGCGATGTGGAAGCCGGGAGCGAGGTCGGCGCGGCGGTAGACGGGCACGGGCACCGGAGCAGTGTCGTCCGGGAAGATCGCGGAGCGCTGTTCCCGGGGTTGCGCGGAGCCGCCCGTTGCGGACGCCGCGGCCAAGGTCATCTTGGGGAGGCGGCCGATGCAGCGCACGCGGTAGTTGACGATCTCCATGGACTCTTCCTCGGCGGTATGGCCGTACAGCCGCCCGTGGGCTTCGTGGAAGAGCCGGGTAAGGACTTCCTTGCGGGTGTCCCCGGCCGGCACCGTGACTTCGTAGGACTGGCCGGGGTAGCGCATGTCCAGGAAGTCCTCGGTGTCGATGGCGTCCGCGGGCACGCCTTGCTCGCGCAACTCCCGCACGCCCTTGTCGCGCAGCTCCCGGAAGGCTTCCCGGATGGCGTCCGGCGGGGTGTCGTCCAGCGCGCCGATGCGCGTGAGTGAGTAGCTGCGTATCAGGTCGGTGAGCAGCATGCCGGCGGCGCAGAAGTTGCCGGGGTCCGGCGGGATGCAGATCTCGGGGATTTCCAGCTCACGGGCGATGGGGCAGGCCACCGTGGGTCCGGCGCCGCCGTAGGCCACCAGGATGAAGTCCCTGGGATCGTAGCCTTTTTCGATGGTGACAGAGCGCATGGACATGGCCACCTGCGCGGCCAGCACCTCAACGACGCCCGCGGCGGCGCGTTCCGGGGTCATCTCCAGCGGTCCGGCGATGGCTTCGGCAATGGCTTGGCGGGCGGCCCCGGCGTCGATGGGCATGGCGCCTTGCAAGAGCGCCTCCCGGTTGAGATGCCCGAGCACGACGAGGGCGTCCGTGAGGGTGGGCTGGTCGCCGGTGCCGTAGCACGCGGGCCCGGGGACCGCGCCGGCGCTCTGTGGCCCCACCTTCAGGATGCGGCCGGACTCGACCCGCGCGATGCTGCCGCCGCCGCTCCCGATGGTTTCGATGGCGACGGTGGCGGCGCGCACGGTGTAACCCGCCACCTTGCTCTGGGGCGCGGTCAGAAGCTCTCCAGGGATCACCGACATGTCGCAACTCGTGCCGCCGATGTCCAGCGAGATGGCATTGTCGCGGCCGATCTCACGGCACAGGCGGTGGGTCCCCACGACCCCGGCCACCGGACCCGACATCAGCGTCTGGACCGGTGCCCGTGCGATCACCGCGGGGGTGGCGACGCCGCCGTTGGACTGCATGATCAGCACCCGGGCGCCTTCCAGCAGTTGTTGGACCGCGGCTTCGATGGTACCGACGTAGCCGCTGACCCGCGGGCCGATGAATGCGTTGACCACCGCGGTGCTGGTGCGCTCGAATTCGCGAAACTGCGGGTCCACCTCGGACGACAGGGTCACGTAGACGTCCGGCGCGAGCTCTTCCAGTATCGTACGGAGCCGCCGCTCGTGCTCGGGATGGGCGAAGGAGAAGAGCAGGCTCACGGCGACGGAGCGCACCCCCGCGTCCAGCAACTCCCGGACGGCGGCGCGGGCCTGTTCCGCGTCCAGCGGAAGCACCTCGCGTCCACGGGAGTCCACACGTTCTCGCACCGGCCGGATCAGCCTCCGCGGCACGAGCTGCCGCGGACGGTCGAAGAACAGGTTGTACACTTGGTCGCCGCGCCATTGCCGGTCCAGCTCCAGGAGGTCGCGGAAACCCTCGGTGACCAGCAGCCCCGGCGCCGGCTCGCGTCCTTCCAGCAGCGTGTTGAGCCCGATGGTGGTGCCATGCAGCACGTAACGCGCCTTCTCCGGCAGCCGTGCGGTGATCTCGCGCAGCCCGGCGGCGATGGCCGCGGTGGGGTCTTGCGGTTGCGACGGGAGCTTGTGGGTGAGGCAGACCCGTCCGTCGTCCTCGTCGAACACGCTCAGGTCGGTGAACGTACCGCCGGTGTCAATGCCGATGCGCAGCATGGTCGCCTCTTGCGTGCTGTCTCACAAATGGGTCTACGAATCCGCGAGGGCAGGTCGGCAACGCGCGGCCCGTTCCTGCTCTGTCGCCGCTGTGTCGACGGTCATGGTTTCGGGGTCGACGACCACGCCGTACACTTCCCGCGCTGTTTTCGGCGACACGTAGCCGTTGCGCACGTCGTCGAGCACGCGCTCGGGATCGCGCGCCAGGGGGTCGCCCCAACCGCCTCCGCCGCCCAGCTCCAGCAGCAGGGTGTCGCCCCTGGAGAGGTGGATGTTGGCGGTCTTGGAGTGGAGTGTCCGGGGCTGGCCGCCGTAGGGGTTCAGCGTGCAGCGCGCCGGCGCGGCGGGGCGCGCACCGAACAGTCCCGGAGAGGAGAACTTGAAGCGGTCCAGGCGCAGGTTCAGTGTGACGTCGTCGTTCAGCACCTGCCAGGCGCGCCGGATGCCCAGGCCGCCGCGGTATTGCCCCGCGCCCGCGGAGTCGGGGTTGACCTCGAAGCACTGCATGCGCACCGGGAACTCGTTCTCCAGCGCCTCCACCGGCGTGCTCATGACGTTGCTGATGTCGGCGGCGCAGCCGCTGACGCCGTCCTTGCCCGGCCGGGCGCCGTAACCGCCCCACAGGATCTCATACTGGGAGTAGCGCCGTCCGCCGCCGGGGTCCACGCCGTTGAAGGAGACCGCGCCGCCGGAGCTGCTCTGGGGCGCGGCCACGCGGTCGGGCAGGGCCTGCGCCAGGGCCATCATGATCACCGGCGCCAGCCGGTGGCAGGTGGTGGCGTACATGTTCACCGGCGCCGGGAACTCCGGGTTGAGCAGGTGTCCGGGCGCCGGCAGGGTGATGCGGATGGGCGCCGAGCAGCCCTGGTTCTTGGGCAGGTCCGGTCCGATGGCGGCCTGTACGCAGTACTCCGCCACCGCCCGCACCACGCACGGCCGGAGATTGAGCGGGCCGCGGGACTGTTTCGCCGAAGCGAATTCGAACTCCAGCTCGTCACCGCGGACGTGCACCGTCGCCGTGACCTTCAGGGGCCGGTCCAGTTCCACCCCGTCGTCGTCGATGTAGTCGGTGACCGGTCCGTAGCTGCCCGGCGGCATGGCCGCGATGCGCGAGCGCAGCTCCCGTTCGGTGATGGCGATGCGTTCCTCCCAGCAGGCGAGCACGTCATCGAGTCCGAAGCGGTCGGCCAGCGCGGTGAGCCGGTCGATGCCATGAAGGTTGGCGGTGACCTGCGCGCGGATGTCGCCCCAGGTTACCTCGGGGATGCGCGTGTTGGCGCAGATGAGCTGCTTCACCGCCTCGTTGAGGACGCCGCCCTCGTAGAGCTTCAGCGGCGGGATCAGCAGTCCTTCCTGGAACACTTCCGTGGCGTCGCCGGCGTTGGTGCCCGGCACCTTGCCGCCGATGTCGGGCTTGTGCGCGGTGTTGCCCACGAAGGCCATGAGTTCACCGTGGTAGAACACCGGCGAGATCAGCGTCACGTCGCTGGGGTGGTTCTGGCAGTAGCGGTAGGGGTGGTTCAGGATGAACGCGTCGCCCTCGCCGATGGCGTCGGCGAAGTCTTGCAGGATCCCCTTGAGCTGGGACCCCACGACGCCTAGGCCCACCGGGTTGGGCGAGTACTGTCCGACGTTGCGCCCGTCGCGGTCGCAGATGCTCAAGGCCAGGTCCTGGCTCTCCTTCACGATGGACGAATAGCCGTTGCGCATGAGCTTCTGCGTCAGCTCGTACGCGATCTGGTTGGTGGCGTTGTAGATGACCTCGAGCTTGATGGCGTCCATGTCGCGGGCCAGGGCGACCGCGGGTCGCCCTACGGGGTTCATCGCTGGGTATGCAGGGGCGACTCACGGTCCGCCCCTACGATACGACTACTCGGACGGGCTCCCGGCTGCTGCTACCGGGGCAGCATCTCCACCGGCGTCTGGCGAGGCCCGAGACTTTCGTAATACTCGTTGGTCTCGGGTTTGTACCGGCCTTGGTTGAAGCTGCCGCCCTTCTGGCTGCGGATGATCACGGCCACCGTCCTCTCGCCCACGGTCGTCTCGGTGTGCACTTCGTAGGGGCGCACCAGGTCGATCTCGCCCGGTCCCACGTGCTTGTCGCTGGCGAGGCGGATCTCGGCGTAGTCGGGCTTCGAACGGTCGTCGAGGCGGTCGTAGCGCTCGATGCGCTCGTGGCCGTCCAGCACGCCGTACAGAGTGAAAATGTGTGCGTGGTCGTGGATGCGGGCGCGGCGTCCCTGCCGCGCGTTCCCCTTGGTCAGCCCGTTGATGGCGAAGCCGTAGTCCGGATCCTCGTAGAACAGCAGGTTCTCGGCACGTCCGTCCCGCGGCACACAGTCGGGCCATGACTTGGAGGCTTCCAGCACCTCGGGATCGGCCAGCAGTTCCGCCAGGATCGGCTCAAGCCCGGTCCAGCGTTTCTCCAGGTCAGGCTCCGCGGCGAACAGCGAGCGAGTCTTTTCGATGAACCGCTCCAGCGCGTTGGGTTTTTCGTTGTCCATGCCGGTCTGTCCTCCATCATGTCGTTTCTTGCAACGGTCAAGGACAGTATGCAATCCTGCAACCGCTGTCAACATTGCCTTCGACAGCGTTGGAGAAGCTCTGGAGGATCGGCGTCGATGAGATACAGGACCCTTACCGCCATCGGCATGGTGGTCGCGTTGGTCGTCGGATTAGTGGCCCGGCAGGTGGTCTACGCGGTGTTGGCGCCGGGTTCCACCACCGATTTCGTGGCCACGGCGGTCTTTCTGGGCGCCTTCATCGGCGGACTCCTGGGCTTCGTCGGAATATTCCGGGTGCGGGAGGGCAAACCCTTCTTCAACAACCCATTCTGACGCAGGGAAGCGGAGAGGACACCAGGAGTGGGGCAGGGACGTTTCAGGGGGTTGGTGCCTCTCTCGGATGGGGTTTTGACACAGCCTGTTCCGCGGGAATGACGGATACGGGCTTGGGGAGGACACGGCATGACCGGTGCGCTGGACGGCACGGTGGCCATCGATGCCAGCGGACACGTGGCCGGCCCGTACGCCGGGAGTCTCCTGGGCGACCTGGGTTGCGAGGTCATCAAGGTGGAGCTTCCGGGCAAGGGTGATCCGGCCCGGGGGCGGGAGGGCTACGGCCCGGTCTTCCGAGTGCTCAACCGGAACAAGAAGAGCGTGACGCTCAACCTGCGCGAGGCCAAGGCCCGGGACATCCTGTGCCGGATGCTGGAGCGGGCGGACATCCTCATCGAGAGCTTCCGGCCGGCGACGCGGAAGGCGCTGGGACTCGACTACGAAGCGTTGCGCCGGCGCAACCCCGCGCTCATCCACTGCTCGGTTACGGCCTTCGGCCAGGACGGCCCGTACGAGAGCCGGCCCGGCTTCGAGTCCGTGGGTCAGGCTGTCAGCGGCATGCTGAGCCTCCTCACCGACCCGGGCGACCCTCGGATGGGCGGCTTTTCCATTACGGCCCACGCCGCCGGGGTCTTCGCCGCATACGGCATCCTGGCCGCGCTGGCGGCGCGGAACCGCACCGGCACCGGCCAGTTCGTGGACGTCTCGCTCCTGCAGGCGAGCATGGGCTTCGTCGAGTCGCACTTCGCCGAGTTCCTGAACGGCGGCGCCGCCGTCACGCCGAAGAACTTCCAGCGGGGACGGCTGTTCTGTGTTCCGGCCGGCGACGGACGGCCGCTGCTTGTGCACCTGGCCACCCACCGGCAGTCGTGGGAAACGCTGATCCGCGTCATCGAACGTCCCGACCTTCTCGACGACCCGCGCTTTGCGAGCTACGAGCACCGCGCCGCCCATCACGACGAC
Source organism: Deltaproteobacteria bacterium (assembly GCA_028818775.1). Lineage (NCBI taxonomy): Bacteria > Pseudomonadati > Myxococcota > Myxococcia > Deltaproteobacteria bacterium. Next base: position 13,632 of record JAPPNE010000162.1, read on the forward strand.
CTGATGGCCATCCTGCGCGAGGTCTTCGGCGGCGCCCCGCGGTCCGCCTGGTTGGAGCGTTTGGGCAAGGAGGACCTGAGCCACGCGCCCATCTACGCCGCGGAGGAGGTCTTCGAAGACCCGCAGGTCAGGCACTTGGGGATGCCGCGGGAAATCGAACACCCCGAGCGCGGCACCACCCGGCTCATCGGCAGCAGCGTGAACCTGTCGGACACGCCACCGCGCTTCGTGCGCCCCGCGCCGCTGGTGGGAGAGAACACCGACGAGGTGCTGCAAGGGCTGGGCTACGACGGCGACGCGATCCGAGAACTGCGCGAGCGCGGCGTGATCTGAACCGATTTTTCCGGACCGGCATGGCAACTCCATCCCTCACCGATTTCATCGCCGCCATTCACCGGAGCCCGTCCATGGCCGTCGTGGTGGTCGCCGGAGGCGGCTCTCAGGCGTTGGCGGACCTTTTCGTCGTGCCGGGAGCGTCCCGCACCGTGCTGGAAGCCCTGGTGCCCTACAGCGACCGTTCGATGCGCGAGTTCCTGGGCCACGAGCCGGAGCAGGCAGTGTCGGCGGAGACCGCGGCAGCGCTGGCGCGGAAGGCCTACGAGCGGGCGCTTGCGCTGAGGCCGGACGACGATGTGCCGGTGCTGGGAATCGCCTGCACCGCGGCGCTGGTGACGGACCGCCCCCGGAAGGGCGAACACCGGGCGCACGTGGCGGTGTGTCGCGGCGAGCCCGTGGAGGTCCGTTCCCTTACCCTGAAGAAGAACGCCCGGAACCGCGCGGGCGAGGAACGGGTCGTGGCCGATCTGGTTTTGTCCGCTATGGGTCGCGCTTGCGGCACGGATGTTGCCATGTGCGCCGCGCTGCTGCCGCCGGAAGGAGTGCGGGTAGCGGTAATCTAGTGTGGTGTCTGGTTAATTTGCAGCATAATCTGCGGGTCTTTTCTGTATTGAGATTACTTTTTTGCCTATTTATCAAAGGGTTATGTATATTTCACTTAGGCTGTAATCGATCCGCAACCGGATTGGATCTGTCCGCTGGCAGCGCAAGTGCACGCATGCGCAGTAAGCGTTCGGGCATGCCGTGGAGATTTCGAACCGTCGAACCGAAGGGTGGCGTTGGTTGGCGCAATCGAGGAACTCTTGCCGTTGCGGCGATTCACGACATGTATCCTTCCGAACTTCCACGGGCGGATGGAAGGGTTACGAGATTTCGCGACACCGGAAGCCATGAAGACCGGAAGTAGAGGACTTTGCTTGGTCGCATGTACTGGATTCCCCATCCTGTCCGAGATCTTCAATGGCATGCCGAACGCTTACCATGCGCGTGACCGCCTTCCGGGTCGCGGTCGAGGGTCGAGGAACGTCAGTGGTTAGCAGCGTCAACCCGTCAGTGTCTCGCTCCGCACATGGGCGCGGAATCTCGCCAGGCGCCGTCTCGATCTCAAGACCGGTTTCAGTGCGTTCGGTTGTCGTTCCTCCTGCATTCACTCTGTTCGCGCACGGCGATTTCACGGGCTTTGGCGTGCGCGTCCACCCCTCCGGTGCCAAGTCCTTCCTCGTAAACTACCGCGTTGGCAACGGCAGGCGCAAGGCGCCCAACAAGCGCGTCGTCGTGGGTCGTGCGGGGCGAATCACTCTGGACTAGGCGAGGCACTTGGCTCAAGAACTCCTGGGGCGCGTCGCTGCAGGTGATGACCCTGCGGGCGAGCGCGCCGAGGCGCGCTCTCTGCCGACATTGGGCGAGGCCTGCGAGGACTACATCGCTTTGGACCACGGCCGCGCTGCCAGCACCGAGCAAGGCTACCGCCGATATGCGGCTCTGTATCTCGGCGACTGGCTCTCCCGTCCTCTCGACGCAATAACCCGCCGCGACGTGGAGAGCCGCTTTCACCTCCTCACCGAGCGCCACGGTGCGATGCCCGCCAACCAATGTCTGTCGTTCCTGCGCTCGGTCTATCGAAGACCTTACGTGGACTACGACGGTCTGCGCAACCCGGTAGAGCAGTGGCTTGTGGCCGGTGGCACTACCACCGCAAGACGCGGAAGCGGATATCGTCTCCGGCCGAGGTGCTGCCGCGCTGGTGGCAGGGGATGGATGCTGTGGTGCGGAACCCCGTTCACTTGGACGTGTTGCTGTTCGGGCTCTACACGGGCATGAGGCGGGGAGAAATCTTGGCGCTTCGATGGGAGGACGTGGAATCCTGAACTGGCTGAAGGAGGATGCCCGTCTATCCGCTCATTCTCGACTTCCTCAACGATCTCTGGAACACGAACGAGAACTCAGTCGGCACGCGCAAGATACGGCTCGCGGCCTTCAAGTCGTTCTTCAGCCACCTGGAACAGCCGGGGGTCCTTCCTGTGCCTCGAGTTTGCCCGGCAGATGCACGCGACTCCGTTTGGGTCCACCACTAACTTCCCGGTCAGGCCCTTCAAAGGCGGGCAAGTCAACGGGACCATCCTACCGCTCTTCGTTTACTGCGCCCCGAAACGGGGCTCTGGAACCATCAACGCTTCTGTGCTGAGGCCCACAGCAACGAACCGGCCGTGGTCTCAGGCAGGCCTTACAATTTCCACGCCGGGTTCCCGGCGTTCGAGGTGCCGGAAGGCATGATCCTAGCCCGGGGCACCGTTCCGCTGGCTGACCCCCCGGACAGCAGGAGACAGCAAACCTCGCTTCGGGGCCCGAACGGTGCCTGAGATCTGGTTCGTGGGAACTGCTAGGGGTGAATCGATCGACGACGCGATCTGCCGCCCGTCAACCGGCTGTAAGGCTTCCGGCCCGGCGGGCACAGCATGTACCAGCGGGTAATAGGTGGCTTTCATCAAGCAGCACAACGACCTTCTTTCTGTATGGACTTCTATCACGAATGCGCCTCGAAGCGAGCCCGGATCATGAGCGACAATCAGGCCGTTTGTTGGAGACATCGGTACTATTCGGCACCAAACGTTTGCTTCCAGCAGCCCATCAATGTAACTTGTGGAGGTTGATTTGCGGTATTGTGTCCGGATTTCGGGTTTCCCCGAGGAACTTCGGGCCATGCCGGAAACATGATGAACGAAGGACGATGCTATGGACGAAAGATGGCTGACAGTCGATGACATCTGCAAATATTTGGTTGTAAGCAACGAGACGGTCTACAGGTGGATCGAACAACGAGCCATGCCCGGTCATCGCGTCGGCCGCCGCTGGATGTTCAAGCAAGATGAGGTGGACGCGTGGGTCCGCTCCGGCGATGCGGCCGACAAATCCGATAAGCTGGACACAGAACCGTAAGGGGCGACCATGATCGGACCGATGCACGACAAGATTAAACGAGCCCTACAGTCAGCGGAAGGCTTGTATCACCGCCTAGTGTTGCTTGTGGGTGAGACCGGTTCTGGTAAGACCGCCGTTCTTCGAGATGTTGCTGAGGAGTTCGGGACATCCGCCATCAACGTCAATCTTGCACTTTCAGGGGAACTGCTTGAGTTGACGGCGAAGCAGCGGTCACTTCGGTTGCCGGGCATCCTCAATCAGATCGTGGACAAAGCTCATGCACCGGTGTTGCTGGATAATCTCGAGATCCTTTTCGGCAAGGATCTCAAGCAGGACCCCTTACGGTTACTGCAGGGCATTTCAAGAAATCGGGTCGTCGTAGCTTCATGGAACGGGACCTCTACCGGCGGGAGGCTTTCGTACGCCGAAACCGGCCATCCCGAGTACCGCAGCTATGACTCCGTCGATGCTTTGCTCGTGGGAATGGAAGGCACCGCCACAGCCGCTTCGGCAAGCAACACTAGAGAGGCAGGACAAGCATGAAATACGGAGACCTCATCCAGTTCGATCCGATTGAGTCGGTCGTTCAGCTGCGTGACGCGGACAAATCAAGCGCCGCGCGTCATCTCGTGAACACCTATGTCATTTCCGAAGAAATGGTGGAGCGGCTCACGCAGCTTGTCATCCCTCAAATGCAGTTCGATCAGCCGGTCGACAACAAGGGGCTGCTGGTGGTCGGCAATTACGGCACCGGTAAATCACACTTAATGTCGGTGGTTTCGAGTCTTGCCGCAGACGCTTCCCTGCTGGAAGGACTGAACCACACTTGTGTCCGCGACGCCACTTCCCGTATCGCCGGACGCTTCAAGGTCATTCGTACCGAAATCGGAGCCACGACCATGTCCCTGCGTGACATCCTTGTGGCTGAACTGGAAGAGAATCTCGAAAAGCTTGGCGTAGAGTACGTGTTCTCCGAAGCTGGGACGATCACAAGTCACAAGCGGGCCTTCGAAGACATGATGGCTAAGTTCGGCGAGGCATACCCCGAGCACGGCCTACTGCTGGTGGTTGATGAACTGCTCGACTACCTGCGTACCCGAAAGGACCAGGAGCTGATTCTCGATCTCAACTTCCTCCGTGAGGTCGGCGAGGTCTGTAAGGATCTGCGGTTCCGCTTCATGGCCGGTGTCCAGGAAGCCATATTCGACAGCCCACGCTTCGCTTTTGTCGCCGACAGTATCCGCCGGGTGAAGGACCGCTTCGAGCAGATCCTCATTGCCCGAAACGACGTGAAATTCGTCGTGGCCGAGCGTCTGCTCAAGAAAACCGCGGAACAGCAGGCCAAGATCCGCAACTACCTGATACCCTTCGCCAAATACTACGGCGGGCTCAACGAACGCATGGACGAGTTTGTCCAACTCTTCCCGGTTCATCCCGATTACATCGACACCTTTGAGAGGGTCACGGTGGTGGAAAAGCGCGAGGTGCTCAAGACCCTGTCCATGAGCATGAAAGGCATTCTCGGCAAGGATGTGCCGGCAGACGAACCCGGACTGATCGCCTTCGACAGCTACTGGAACACGCTCAGGCAGAACGCTTCTTTCCGCGCCATTCCCGAGATTCGGGCGGTCATTGATTGCAGCCAAGTGCTGGAATCCCGCATTGAGAACGCCATCACCCGCAAACAATACAAGCCGATGGCGTTGCGCTTGATTCGTGCGCTGTCCGTTCATCGCCTCACCACTGGCGACATCTATGCACCGATGGGCGCATCCGCCGAGGAACTGCGCGATCGCCTTTGCCTGTTTGATCCGCTGATCGCCGAGTTGGGCAGCGACGAACCCGACAGGGACCTGCAGACGCATGTGGAAACGGTCCTGCGCGAGATCCACAAAACAGTCAGTGGCCAGTTCATCTCTTTCAATGAAGACAACGGACAGTACTATCTCGATCTCAAGAAGACGGACGACTTCGACGCACTGATCGACAACAAAGCTAGTGTTCTAAACCCGAATGAGCTTGACCGCTACTACTATGAGGCGCTTAAGCGGGTCATGGAATGCCAAGACGCCACCTACGTGACCGGCTACAAGATCTGGCAGCACGAACTGGTCTGGCAGGAACACAAGGCTGCTCGCTCCGGCTATCTCTTTTTCGGCGCCCCGAATGAGCGCTCCACTGCCGTTCCGCAGCGGGACTTCTACTTGTACTTCATCCAGCCCAACGATCCGCCTCGCTTTAAGGACGACAAACTAAATGATGAGGTCTTCTTCCGCCTGAAAGGCACTGACGAGGAATTCCAGACTGCGCTGAAGAGCTACGCGGCTGCCCTCGACCTTACGGCCACCTCATCGGGCCACGCCAAGGCCACCTATGAGTCGAAGGCAAACGGCTTCTTGAAGAGGCTGGTTCAGTGGCTGCAAGAGCACATGAGCGATGCCTTCGAAGTCACCTATCAAGGTCGTGCCAAATCCATGACCGAATGGGCCAAGGGCAAATCCATCCGCGACTTGTCCGGTCTGTCGCCCCACGAAACCATCAACTTTCGCGACCTGGTAAACACCATCGCCGGTATCTGCCTTGCCCCGAACTTCGAGAACCAAGCCCCGGACTATCCATTCTTCTCAGTCCTGATGACCGGCAACAACGGTGCCCAGGCCGCGCAGGACGCATTGCGGGCGATCGCTGGGCAGAACCGCACCAAGCAGGCCACCGCCGTGCTGGACGCTCTGGAACTGCTCGACGGCGAGAAGATCGACCCCTTCAAGTCGAAATACGCTAAGCTTATCGTTGACATCGTCAAAGCGAGGGGCCGCGGACAGGTGGTCAACCGCGGTGAGATCATCCAGGACGATCACGGGCTTGAGTACATGAACCCGGGCGGTTCGCGCCTGGAGCCTGAATGGGTCACCGTCCTGGTGGCTTCACTGGTCTACTCCGGCGATATCGTACTCTCCATCCCAGGCAAGAATTTTGACGCCACCGGACTGCAGCAGCTTGCCGCGACCAGTGTGGAGGAGCTTGTCCGTTTCAAACACCTGGAGCAGCCCAAAGAATGGAATCTGCCTGCGCTCAAAGCGCTGTTCGAACTGCTCGGTTTGACACCGGGCATGGCCCAACTCGTCACCCAGGGTAAAGAGGAACCGGTGCAAAGTCTGCAGCAGGCGGTGGGCAAGATCGTCCAGCGCATCGTCATGATCCAGCAGACCCTACGCGAGGGGCTTTCCTTCTGGGCGTTGGATCTGCTCGCGAGTACCCATCTGGCCAGCCAAACCAGTGAGCTGGAAGATGCCAAAGGCTTCTTTGAATCGCTTCAGGCCTACTCCTCGCCGGGTAAGCTCAAAAATTTCCGGTACGGCGCTCCCGACGTGCTGGCCCATGCAAAGGCCGTGAAGGCATTGGACGAACTGGAGACCCTACGCGAGTTTGTCGTAGATCACGGGCCGCCGGCGTCCTGGCTTTCCACCGCCGAGGCTGTGTTGCCCGCTGACCACGGCTGGGTGGATCGCGTGAAGGCTACCCGGCAGGATGTGTTGGACGTTCTCAAACAGGCTGATCTGACGGAGCTGGCCACCCGGGCTCAGACCATCGGAGCTGAGCTGCAGAAACTGAAGAAGGACTATACCGTCGCCTACATCGGCCTGCACACAAAGGCCCGGCTGGGCGTGGCCGACGACAAACGCAAGGCAAGCCTACTCAACGATCAGCGGTTGCAAACCCTGCTCAAGCTGGCGCGCATAGATCTGATGCCCCGGCAGCAGTTGACCGATTATCAAAGCCGGTTGGCCGGACTTAAGAGCTGCTTTGCTCTGATCGAACAGGATCTCGACGCAACACCCATCTGCCCGCATTGTGGATTCCGGCCGTCGGTGGAAACCGGCGCAGGGACAGGCCCGCAGATGATCGACCAGATGGACGCGCAACTCGACGCCATAGTGGCGGCCTGGACCTCTACCATTCTCAGCAACCTGGAGGACCCGGTCACCCAGGCCAACATGGATCTGTTGAAGACCGACGACCGCGAACCGCTGGACGCCTTCATCGAGTCGAAGGAACTGCCGCTACCCTTGAAAGACAACTTTGTCCATGCGCTGCGGGAAGTGCTCTCCGGTCTGGTCAAGGTCACCATTACGGCTCAGGACCTGCAACAGGCCCTGCAGGTCACCGACGGCCCTGCCACCCCGGCCGAGATGAAAAAACGCTTTGAGGAGTACATTGATCGACTCACCAAGGGTATCGACCCGCCCAAGGTCCGAATCGTCGTAGAGTAGGTTCAACTAAGCGTGCGGCAAACTCAACAGAGTATGGTCAGCCCCGTAAGATGACGGCGCCGACACACCGGACGCCTGCAAGGATTATCAAAGATGAAGGAAACTCGGCTCGTCGACACGTTGTTTGAGAAGGCCCAGCAGCCACTTGGCCCGGTGACCTGTCTTGGCATCACCTTTGAAAACGACGAAGCCCGTCGCGCCTACTTCACCGAGGAACTCCGCAAGAAGCTGCGAGATCCCGAGTTCCGAAAAATCGAAGGCTTTCCAATCGGCAACGACCACGACATCCTTGCGTTGAGTGATCCCCCTTATTACACGGCCTGCCCGAACCCGTGGATAGCTGCATTCATCGCCGATTGGGACGAACAGAAACCCAACCAGCTGGACGGTTGCCACTACCACCGCGAGCCATTTGCTGCCGACGTCACTGAGGGGAAAAACGACCCAATTTATCACGCACATTCCTACCACACCAAGGTTCCACACAAGGCCATCATGCGTTACGTCCTCCACTACACGCAGGTTGGTGACATCGTATTTGACGGTTTCTGCGGTACCGGCATGACCGGTGTAGCGACACAGATGTGTGGCGACCGCGAGGTCGTCATGTCTCTCGGGTATCAAGTGAAACCTGACGGTACTATTCTACACTCCGACTTGGATGACAACGGCCGGCGCGTTTGGCGGCCATTTTCGACGCTGGGTGCACGCAGGGCTATATTGACCGATCTATCGCCAATCGCGACGTTCATTGCGAATAACTATTCGAGCTCAGACGCCAGTGCTAATTTTCGTTCTATCGCCAACGCATTCATTGAGCATTTGCAAAAAAAATGGGCTTGGCTGTATGAAACAAGGCATCCCGCCGATGGTACTGTCGGGAAGATTAACTATGTCGTTTGGAGCGATGTATTTGTTTGTCCAAACTGCTCCGTTGAGTTGATCTTTTTTGATGTCGCCTTCGATAGGGCCAACCGGAAGGTTAGGGACACTTTCAATTGCCACACTTGCAAGGCCACGCTCACCAAAAACCTCGTGTCCCACGCGCCGGAGACTTATTTTGACGTCATCCTACGGACGCCGATTACACAAAACAAGCAAGTCCCGGCTCTGATAAACTACTCGATAAAAGGAAGGCGCTTTGAGAAACGCCCAGATTCGGATGACATTCGTCTCCTGGACAAAGCACGCAAACTCCTTTCGAATTCGGGCATCCAGCCTACTCCCATGATGCACAAAGGCGGCGACAAGTGGGGTGGCATATGGAGAGCTGGATATCACTATGGGATTACGCATGCACATCATTTTTACACTTCGCGAAATCTATTGATATTCACTGCTGTCCCACAAAAATACGAATGAAGGAGGACCTGAAGAGCTCGCCTGTG
>JAPPNE010000163.1 GCA_028818775.1 Deltaproteobacteria bacterium
CGGCCGCCCCGGGCCGAAGCCCCGGTCGGCCCGGTGGGGCCGCCGCCCTGGGCCGAGCTCCGCGCCCTGCAGGCCGAACCCCCGATCTCTGATACTCTGAGGCTGCTTCGGTGTTGGGTCTCTTGAAGCGACGCCCCCGGCCGGCCGGACTATGCACCCGGCTGGCCGGGGGCAACCTCTCGCGGGCACGCGACGAGGGACGCGGGATGATCCGGACCGGGCACACGACCCAATGCCACCACGCCCTGCGGGCGACCGCCCGACCGATCCATCCGCTGACCAGGCCCCCGTCGACCAAGGCATCCTGCCAGGGCTGCTCGCGACGTTCACTGCGAGGCCACCTGAGCGCGGACTGTTCCGCGAGCTGGTTCAGCAGACGGTAGGCCGGGGCGTTCACCGCTTCGACGTCGGTGGCCAGCAAATCACGGCCGCAACGATCAAGGGGATCGCGTGGACCCTCTACGGCCGGATGAACGACGCGGGGCTCTTGGTCGACCCCAAGACGGGTGATCCGTGGTCACGTCAGACTCTCGCGGACGATGCGAGCGTATCCCGCCGCACTTTGGTCACGGGGCTCGCGTTCCTTGACGCGGCGCGCTGCACTGGCCGCCGGCGAGGCCGCGGTCGGCGCCGGGACGTGATCAGCATCAACCCCGGCGGGCTCACCTGGCCCGCGGTCCGCAAGCGGATCGCGATCGCCATCAGGACCCGCGAGGACGAGGGCGAGGGTGCCGCCGCGCCCCACCGGCCGACGCCGTTACCATTGAGTGGGCCTCGCATACCTCCGGCTTCTAGTGGTGCAGAGCCTGCACCACAAACACCCCGTAGTGGTGCAGAGCCTGCACCACTAGAGGGCCACGTACGAAGGGCCACGGATCATCAGTCGGAGGCTGCTGCTGGTACGCCGCGCGCGAGCACGGCCGACCGATGGCGACAGGAGCAGCAGCAGCCCGGACAGACGAACCGCATCGAGGGCCTGATTGGAGCGATCGCGGCCCGGTCGCGCTCCCTCGCCCAGCCGTTCGATGAGGCGACGGCCCGCCGAGACCTCGCCAGCGGCGAGCGGACCGTCAACGACCTCCAGCGCCAGGCCGATGCGCTCGACGCGGAGTGCATCGGCCGTCCCTTCGCCGACCCCGCTACGGGCCGCCGGGTGCAGCGCAACCCCGAGGCCATCGCCGCCAGCGTCGAGCACCAGCGCCGTCTCGCCGCCGACGAGGGCCGGCCGTTCGACGAGACCGCGGCGCGACTCGAGGCGGAGCGCGCGGATGATCGTCATCTCGCCCGGTGCCTCGCCCTAGGCGACAGCCTTCAAGAGCGTGCTGGTGAGGACAGCAACTGAGCACCCGCACGGCCCGCCCTGGCCAGGGACCACCGCCCTCACCTCGCCCTACCCCGGGAGGGTCTACCTTGCTGGTGCGGCACTCGCTACCGCTCGTGAACGCCGTCAAGGCCCGGACCGCGAAGGGACCGCGCGGTCCGGATCGACGACCGGGAGAGCTAGACTGGAGCAACGAGCAGCTCTACGCGGCGCTCGACATCGCGAACCCGCACGCGTTCACCCGTTCGGAGCTCGCCGGCACGCTCAAGTCGGTGCTGCGTTACCGCGCCCGGTGGCGCTCGACCGGCTGGCACCATCCGGGGTGGCTGGCGCGCCAGGCGGTTTCTCGGCCGCCGGAACACCCGCGAGCAGCAGCGGGTCAAGGGCCGTGGCGGAGGCGGTGATCCAGGAGCGCTGCCCGCCGCCCGGCGAGAACCCTGCGCCGGCTCGTTGAAGGCGTGCGCCGGCAATTTTGGAAGGTGGGCGCGGCGGGCGCTCCTGGCCGCTCGCGGGCAACGTCGCCCGGGCGTTGGTCGCGGTCGATCGGCGTCGAGGGACCACAGGGGGGGCGATACAAGGTGGACGGTGAGCCGGCTCGGCGCTGGGCGCTGCTCTTGTGGTTCATCGTCGGCGTCCTGCTCGTCTGGCTGACGGTGTGGTGGCCCTTCGGGCCGTAAAGGGGGCTCCTAAAGGGTCCCACCACGGCTCGACCACGGTGACAGAGGGGGACGGTGGACGGTGAAGTTCTTCGGGCGGTTTGATTCGGGAGGCTGGTGATGACGGCGTAAGGGTGCGGGACGTGTCCGGCCGCACCGGGACGGCGATGGGACCTCGACCCGACCGCGTGAGACGGTTCAACTCCGGGGTGGGGCTTTGGGGGAAGGGAGGAGGGCGGAGGTCATGGCAAGCGGGGGCGTCGGGGAATGGGACGGGATTATCAAGGCCCGCAGGGCGTTTTTTGCGGCGGAACGAGCACTCGCCAAGGCGAGCCAGGAGTACGAGAAGGCGCGGGTGGAGTACGAACGAGCATGCAGCCAAGTCGGCGTGTCCCCGCACTATGCCTCCGGACCGTGATCCCGCCGGATCCGCCGAGCTGCTTCGACGCCGTCTGCGCGAACCTCGACATCGAGCTGCCCCCGCGCTGATTCGGGGGGGGAGAGGGAGACTTGACTGCCATGACGCCTGAGATCTGGACCATCCTCGGCACCGGGTTCACCCTCGCCGCTCTCGGCGTCACCGGGTTCACCCTGCTCTGGCGCTACATCGCCGCGGCCGAACGACGCACCAGGGCGGACCTGGCCGCGGCCGAGAAGCGCGGTGAAACCCGGTTCGCCGAGTTGAAGACCGACCTGAAGGCCGACCTGGCTGGTGCCGAGCAACGCAGCGTCGCGCGCTTCGCCGATTTCGCCGCCCAGCACCAGGACCTGGCCGCCGACGTGAAGGCGCTCGGCGGCCGCATGCACACGCTCGAGGTCCAGATGGCCAAGCTGGAAGGCCTCCTCGAGGGACTGCGCGAGGCCATCACCGGCAAGCGCGCAGCCTAGCTCTTGCCGGGCCGAAGGTCCGGCCTCACCCGGCACCGTCAGGTGTCGGCGAATTCTCCAGAATTCGGTAGTGAGTTACCTCTTTTACTCCGCAAAATTGGTGTAGACTCGGGGTGCTGTGAGTACCCAGGTCGTTCGGATGGCGCGTGTCGGGGGTGCTGGTGGTGGGCTCGGCAAGCACATCGACGGCGAGACCCGACCCGAGTCCGCCGCCCCTCGAGCCTCGGTGGACGGTTCAAAACCGGCCATTTGTGGACACCCCAAAACCGGCCAT
>JAPPNE010000164.1 GCA_028818775.1 Deltaproteobacteria bacterium
ATGCTCCTCCGTCACCCTCTTGGGGTCCGTCATCACCCGCTGAACGAACGAAAACACTCATTGCCCGGCGCATCCGTGTCGTTCCACGGCGCAGAATCGGGTACCTTGACGCACCCCCGTTGTTTCCCCCGGGCTGCCTTGATAGAAAAGAGACGAGGAGCCGGATTGACCAACTCCTCGCCCCGGGAGCGTCGCGGCTGCAATCGCGCGAACCCTTTACCCACGAAAAGGAGAAGTTTCCATGGATAACCCGAATACCTGTTGTGAAGGACCGTGCCGAGAGTGCGGAGAGGAGCTTCGGAGGCAAGCCGAAGAAATCTCTCGGCTTCAAGAAGCTCTCGCCGGGGAGCGTCGTTCCGCGAGCAGAGCCAGGAAGATCGCCATCCGCGCGAAAAAGGACTTGGCCTCGCTTCGGGACGTGCCGGCGATGATCGACGATCTTCAGGATCGCATCGTCGACCTAGCCTGCGACGTCAGGGCCTTGCGGATGAAGGGAATGACGCCCCAGGAACTTCTGAACGAAATGGGTGGCGGCCGGAGCCAAGGCGCCTTCGGCGCCCTCCGCATCGAGCACGTCCGCGACAGCAAGGTGCTCGATTCCTGATCCCCACTCCCGCCTACTACCCAGGACTTGACAAGCGTCTTTGCCCGTGTCAGAGTTCTATAACCGTTCCGACTATCCTGTAAATGGGACGGCCTACTAAAGGGTCTCTTCGGGGACCCTTTTATTTTGTTGACTACTCCACCAACGTCCGTGTCTGGTAGGGTGACATATCAATGGACAGAGTAGCGGTATTCGTTGACGCAGGGTACCTCTTCGCACAGGGCTCGAAGGAGTTGTGTGGTACCAAGCTGACACGTGGGAATATCCGTCTCAAACACGACATCCTGATCACCAAGCTCAAGGACTTTGCAGAGGGATTGTCCAGGTTGCCGTTACTTCGGATCTACTGGTACGACGGCACGTCTCAGGGTCCGACACCACAGCACATCACCCTCGCTGATCAGGCGAATGTCAAGGTTCGTCTTGGATTCGTGAACCTGAGAGGAGAGCAAAAAGGCGTCGACTCCCTCATAGTTACGGACATGCTTACGTTGGCTCAAAAAGGGGCGATGGCGGAATGTGTTCTCCTGTCTGGTGACGAAGATATCAGAGTCGGCGTCCAGCAGGCCCAAGAATACGGGGTCCGGGTCCATCTTCTGGGTATCAAGCCCGCGCTAGGCAGCCAATCGCTCTTTCTTCGGCAGGAGGCCGACTCGACGCATGAGTGGGATACCGCAGACCTCGGTGAATTCCTGGATTGCAGACTGGTAAGCGCTGTCTCCCCAGACCAGCCAAGTACAGGGCTGGAGGCACCGGCGTCCGACGAGGACTCCATGGAGGCCTCATCTTCCAGTGTCCGTCTACGAGTGATTGCGCGCCAAATCGCGGGTGAAGTTGAGCAGGCCGAAATTCGCTCTCTCGTGGAACAGATTCGGCTGACGGGCCAGCGTCCGCAGCAACTTGACGGAAGACTCCTGGCAGTCTCTCGCACTGCACTTGGCCATGACTTGGACACACCACAAAAGTCCGAAGTCAGAGCCTTGTTTCTGGAATATCTGGTGGAACGCTTGGGAGAGAGTGCCGCGGGATCTCCGGACGAATCGGTCTGACTGACAGGTCCCCGCGTTGGGAACTTGCCTGGCCGATGCCTTACACGGGCGCGGTTGCATTTATTAGCGCTTCGACTCGGTCGGCCGCGGATTACCGGGCCGGACGCCCTGCCGGTACAGGGTTCGCCTCTGAATTTTTCTTCTCTGAACGCGCACACTTTGCACGAAAGGGAGTGTATTGGCGCGAAATACTGTACTGTTGCACATACCGGCGCGACTGTGTACTTTAACACCGTGTCCATGAGGCCACGAATGTCGACCCCCCGACGGCTCAACACGACTATTGACCCGCAGCTCGCGGATCGACTTGACCGCGAGACGGGAGACAGGATCCCGAAGCTGCCGAAACGCTACGTCGTGGAGCTCGCCCTCAAACGCCTATTCGACGACCTGGATCGCGGCCAAATCGAACTCGACTTGACGAGAGGCGACCGTGCCTGAGACATCCAACAGGGGGAGTGGGATGAAGAGGCCCGTCATCTCGCTTTTCAGCGGAGCGATGGGGCTCGATCTCGGGCTCGAAGCAGCTGGGCTCGACATCGTGCTTGCGCTTGAGTGCAGCCCCTTCCCGGTGGCGACGATAGCCCGCAACCGCCCATTACTTCCCCTAATCAACAAACCGATCGAGGAGGCTTCGAGCAACGAAATACTGAAAACGGCTCGGCTCAAGCCCGGCCAGACCTTCGCGGTCGTCGGCGGTCCCTCATGCCAGGTGTTCAGTACGGCGGGTCAGAGGAAGTCCCTCGCCGACCCGCGCAGTACGATGTTTAGGCACTTCGTCCGCGTCATCCGAGACACCCGACCGGAGTTCTTCGTTATGGAGAACGTGCGAGGCTTGCTCTCGGCAGCGGTCAGACATCGACCTCTGAAACAGAGGGGACCCGGCTTCCCCCCGCTCGAACAGCAAGAACAGTTGGGCTCCGCCTTTGGAGTGGTAGCGGACACGCTCCGTGACCTCGGCTACTACTGCGTGTTCGACGTACTCAACGCGGCCGACTATGGGGTGCCTCAGACTCGCCAACGCCTGGTAATAGTCGGGAGCCGCGACGGAAAGAAGGTACGGATGCCAGAGCCTACCCATCACCCAGACGGGGCTGGCGGCTTGTCGAAGTGGCGCACGCTCGGAGACGTGCTCACGGATCTCAACGAGGACGACCCAGACTACTACCTCTTCTGTCCTGCCAAGGAACGCTTCCTCAAACTGATTCCCGAGGGCGGCAACTGGCGGCAACTGCCGGAGGAACTCAAGAGCACGGCTCTGGGCCGGGCCTTTCACTCTTGGGGAGGCCGTTCGGGGTTCTTCCGCCGCCTATCTCGCGAACGTCCTAGTCCAGCGCTCACGACGCGACCCGACAGCAAAGCCACAACACTGTGCCATCCCACGGAACTGCGACCGCTATCGGTCGGCGAGTACGCCCGGATACAGCAGTTCCCGGACGACTGGGTATTCGAGGGCACCGTCCGAAAGAAGTACGAACAAGTCGGGAACGCCGTGCCTGTCGGTCTTGGTGCAGCGATTGGGAAGGCGCTGATCGCCGTTGCGCGCAGCCATGTCCGCGAAGAGCGACTCGGCCGATTTGAGACCTTCAATCTCGACCTCCTAGCCAAGCTGACCAGACGACCGAGGACGATCGTCAACCCACCGCGTATGCGGCAGGACAGCGAAGAGAACAGTATCGCGGACTGGTACGGTGACGGTCACCGTATGCGGGACGACGCCTATGACTATGTCCCTGATCACCTCGTTGAGGAGTTCGAGTTCCTCGTCGCTCAAGGCCCTCGACGCGCGAAAAGAGACAGTGTCTCCACTTCACACACTAAGGACACGACGAAAGCGGTTGAGGCGCAGCGTCGACCTATTGAAGGCACGCTACCGTTCGCCGCTGCTGAACAACAAGCCTGACCCTCTCGACGAACTGGTCTTCATCGTCCTCTCACAGATGACGACCAGCCCGAGCTACGAACGCGTCTTTGACCGCCTGAAGTGTGCGATGCCGGATTGGCGGGTTCTGACCGAGACGTCCGTCTCCGATCTTGCGTCACTGATCGCCGACGCCGGCTTATCTGAACAACGGGCGCATCGCCTCAAACTGATCGCGGCTCGGCTGGCGGAGGACTTCGGCGACGTGTCCCTCGCCCAACTGGGTGACTACGATGACGAGATCGCGCAGCGCTACCTGACATCGCTTCCGGGGGTCGGGACAAAGACCGCCAAGTGTGTGATGATGTACAGCCTTGCCCGACAGGTCTTGCCGGTGGACACTCATACGGCGCGCGTCGCCTGGCGCCTCGGACTGGTGTCTTCAGGTAACCACGCGGCCATCGACCGGGAACTCTCAGTCGTGGTGCCGCCGGCGCTTCGCTTCGACTTCCACGTGAACGCCGTCGCTCACGGCCGCGCTGTCTGCCGCGCGGTTAAGCCTAAGTGCGACGAGTGCGTTTTGTCCTCACTCTGTCCGATCGGGCGTGGTGTCAACGGCGGAACCCGAACGCGACGAACGTCACAGTCGTAGTTGACGTCACGTTCTTGCTTCTTACGACGCCGTCGACCAACGCCTCTTGGCAAAGCCAGTCCAAGCGATCCCGCCAAGCTCGTCCCAGGCCATGCGGATGTGCGATAGCGAACAACCCCCCAACCTCTCGACGGAAGAGTGGAGTGAGCCAATCCAGGTAGACCCGGAGGCGATCAACGCTGTAGCTTTCGTGTGGCCCCTCGGTGTGCTTGGCTTCTCCGAGGAAGAGACCGGCCCGGTCGAGGTGGAGACGTAGCACGTCCGGGCGTCTACCGTCCGGCAACCGCAATTCGAGCCGGTAACCGGCTACGTCAGCGATGGTCTCCAACAGGACACGCCGCAACTCATGAGAGCGGCTAGGGATAGCTGCGAGACCCCTATCCCGGACATTCACCAGCTTCCACCGTGTTCAGCAATGCGGCAGCCTTGCGGACGTCCGTCAAGAACGTCTCCCGCGTCAACGGTGCCTCGACGTTGTCCCCCAGCAGGTCCTGCGCCGCTTGTTCTTTCTGAACGAGCCGGTCGTACTCGCTCACCTCGAGAGTGTCGTCGCAGAGCAGAACCACGTACTCGACATCGCGCTCTTGTCCACGTCGGTGGATGCGATCGAGGCTCTGGAGATAGTGGGCTGCTTGGTTGGAGAGCGACTCGTAGATCGCGACACGTGCTCGGTGAAGCGTGAGGCCCGCACCGGCTGCCGCAGGGTTTGCAACGAAGACCATCGTATCATCGTCCTCCTGGAACCGACGCACTGCCTCTCGACGTGCTACGACGTCCGGCACCGAGCCATCGTACCTGACGACCCCGTATCGGGCGTAGCGTCCAGCGATAGCCGCTACGGACGCGGTGTAGAAAGACCAAATCACGACTTTCTCGCGTTCGCGCCTGACCAACTGCTTGACCAAAGAGTCGAGCGCCTCTAGCTTCGCCGGCGTTTCCCCGTACGTCTCCGAAACGCCAGAGGGGTTCGAACAGATCTGAAGTAGCGCCGCCCGGCGTGCAAGGAAGCTCGTCCGTTGTCGGATGAACCCGGAGTCATCCACCGCTTCGACCTCTGCTACCAACCGGTCAAGGTGTGCACGGTACAAACGGCCCTGCTCCTCTGCCATCGGAACGATCACCCGCTGGAACCGCTTCACCGGGAGATCCGGTAGCACCTCCCTCTTCAAGTGCCGCAGGTAGAGTCCCCGCTTCTCGATCGCGGACTGTACAACAGGCGCGGCCAACTCACGCTCAATCGGTAACTCAACGTCCTTGAAACAGTAACCGAAGTCGACGAGACTGAACTGCTGGACGAGGTCAGACGGTGAGTTGGGCGCCGGTGTGCCACACAGTACGTAGGCTCGGCCAGCCCACTCCCGCAACCGCCGGAGTGCTCGCGTACGCTTCGCATCGAGGGACTTGATGAAGAACGACTCGTCGATAGCCAGCACGGTTCGCCCCGGCCTCGCCCGCATGAGAGCACGGAGTTCAGGCTCCATGGTCACCGCGGTTTCGAAGTTGGTAACGAGCACGTCCGCACTCTCTGCGAGAAGGCGTCGTTTCTCCCGCGCAGTACCTGTCAACACCACGGTACGGTAAATGTCCCCGCGGAACCGCCCTAGGTCCTTGGGCCATTCACCGATCATGCTCTTCGGCGCGACAATGACCGCGAGATCCGCTTCGTCGCGCTCGACAAGGAGGTCGAACGCGAAGATGAACGTCACTGTCTTCCCAGCCCCCTGCTCGTCGAACACGCAAAGGCCAGGGCTGTCTGGCAAGGTCATCGCCGCGACGTTGACGACCTGATGTTGATCGAGCACGTCTAGGCTGGCACTGTCCGCAACCATTCGCTCAGCGAGACCTGCACCTTCACGTCTGATCCGCAGGAGATTCGCAAAGACTTCGGAGTGGACCGATGCCACGTGTCGTCGGTTCTCAACGAACCGCCGTGCCTCGGGGGTCCAGTTCATCTGGACTCCCGAACCCAGTTCATCCAGTCGCCATGCGATCGCCGCAGGTACCCTGACTCCCTCGGCCGAACGTCTTAGACCAGTACCGTCTAGACCGAGGCCATCTCTCATCGCCCGCAACAGCGCGGTCCCTTGCCCGGTCTCCGCCACCAGGAACAACGCGTCGAAGGTCTCCGTCGTCCTGACCTCAGCACGGACCACGCGGCAGTCTGGCGTCATCTCCCTAGACCTTCGCCGTGTCGTCCGCTTCGAGGTAGGTCTCGACATGTTTCAGCGTGCTCCTCAGACGCCTCAGGTTCTCCTGCGTGACGCAGCCAGCCTCGTTCGGGTCGAAGACCTTGACCGGCAGTCCGAGGAACCACTCCGTAAACACTCGGATCTTCGTGTTCGCTCCTGTCTGGCGTTGCTCCGCGCGTCCCATTCGAGCAATGCTGATGGCGTCGTCTACATCGTCCTGTGCCGACTCCACGTCAGTCCTTTCGCGTGCCTTCCGTAGAACCTCGACCGCGTCCTCGTTCTCATAGACGTACTTCAGATCCCGAATCTGCCGCCAGTTCTTGAATTTGCCGTCGTACAGGATGTCGAAGACAAGGTGCTTGAAGCTGTCGTCTTGGTTCAGAGACCAGTTCACACCTCCTGCGCCCTTACCCTTGTTCAGCTCATCGAAGTACTGGAACCGCTCCGATGCGCGATGCTTCGCGGCGTAGGGGTCCTTCGAACGTGCGACGACGTGGTAGTCCTCGAAGTCGCGCGCGAGGGTGACCATGCTGATGTACCGAGAGACCTCATCCGGCGCGAGGGCGAACTTCCGCGCGATCTCTCTCCGTATCTCCCTCACTCGCGCCGTGCCTGGATTCGCGCGAGGTTCGAGCGCCAACAGAGTCTCCCAATGTGCATGGACTTTCTGCGCCTTGACGTACTCCGGCCAGTCCTGCTTGAAGTCAGGCTCGAAGTTCAGCGATACGATTACCGCCTCCCGGTCTTGGTCCGTCGCGTGTTCCGTGAGCTGCCAGACCTTCAACCACTTAGCCCGCTGTTTCTCCTCGGGTGTGAAGTCTCCGCTATTGTCCTCCAGGATGTGGTAGCAGGCCGTTACTCGACGGTTCCCGTCCAGCAACTTACCGTCTACGTCGATAATGGGTGGTTTGCGTACTCCGTTGACCGCTATGCTCTTGGCCAAGGCCCTGATCGCGAACTGATCAGTCTCCTCTATACCCGGAAGGGGCATCTCCCCCTTCATGATCGCCATGAGCTCTTCTGAGTTCGGGCCACGACCGTACTTCTGCTGGAACTGGTTAAGGTGGATGTCCAACCGTTCATTTCGGTCCCACAGCTCAATTTCCTGCGTCCGCACGAAGCCCTCCCTCACTGCGACCGGGCGTTCATGGAACACGGGCGTAGGCTGCACGGGCCTCGGGCGGATTCCGTCGTAAGCCTCCAAGCGGAGACGCGAGTCGTCACTACCCGACGTCTCTCTCGTCCCGTCCTGACTCGGAACGTCACCTCCTAAACCGTTTGCCTCTGCACCAGCAGACAATCGAGCCCGCACCTCTTCGACCCGCCCGATCAAGGCTTCGGCCTCGCGGTCCAGAAGCTCCACTGTCCCTTGGTCGCCACGTCTTGCTGCACCTCTCCGTACTGCCTCGACGACCCTTGTGAGGAGGACACGAACCTCGTCTGGCGAGAGCGGGTTTTCGAGACCTTCTCGCAGTATCTCCTCGACCGTCGCGCCGATGTCGGAGGACATATCCTCCGCCGAACGCAACAGCTCCGCCAAGGTGCTCTTGATTTCTTCACGCATCGTCGTTCTCCTCTTCTTCCGTGTCCATCTCCGGAAGCCCTGTCGGTGCCTCAATACCTTCCTGTTCCGCCAATCGGCGCAGGCGCTTCATTCCCCTTGAAACGAGTGTCCGGGCAGCGTTGTTCGATATCCCCAGCGCCTCTGCAATGTAGGGTGCCGGAAGATCCGGCAACCCCTCCTGCGCAGCGTCGATTACCAACTCCATAACGTCGCGCACCTGTCCTTCCCCTATCCGGGGAAGGAGCTCACGCGCGATCCGGATCGCCTCCCTACGACGCCTTTCTTCGAGCTCCTGCCGCTCTTCCCTCTCACGTTCCGTATCGTTCGTGTCTGGGGCGGCCAGTGAATTGTCGACATCCAACTCCACCCGCTGGCCATAGTCGAACGTCCATCTGTCGTTCGCGATCTTGTCCGCCGATTTCCAGAGCCAGGCAGCGAGACTTCGGATAGGGCGCCCCCGAGACACAGCCGCACACGCCGCATCCACTGCCTGCGCGATGCAATCGTCGACCTCGGTCCACGGTAGAGACCCGCTCCACTTCCGCTGAAGACGGCGAGACAGGCCGTCGAGGTAACGACTCGCGGCGAGGGCTTGGAGCATCTCAACCACGTCGGTGCGGTTGACCGCTTGCTCCGCCCTTTCCAGCAGCTTCGCCGCTTCATTCATTTGCGTCCTCTCTCACTCATATCGAGTTCTCCCTGACCGCGCTCACGTCTTCCAACTCTCCCATGTCCGGTAGTCACTAGGCGCAACAACTGCCCGTGCCTTGATCGTTTCAACTCCGCTCGCTGAACCTCCACGCCGGAACGGTCTTTCTTCCGTTAGTCTCAGGGCGCAACAGGTAACGCCCAATACCGGCTGACGGCGTCGGGACGTTCGTTCCTGTTGCCTCTAATATTGGTGTCGCCCGTCGAAGCGTCCCACGCCGCCGAAAGCGAGACACACATCCTCATGACGGTGAGTGGAGCGGCAATCTGTTGAAATCCCTCAGGCTGGGCACGTGGTCTTCGTCCCGCACCTCAGCGAGGATTCGCTAGCCGCCCACGATATCCCTGAACGTGTCCGTATCCGCGAGACCATCAAGGGAACCTGCAGGGCGGCACCATGGTCGCCACCCGAGACGGTGTCACGGCGCCAGCGACTCGCGCGTCTGGGTCTCTGACGCTCGCCGCCGACCATGACCGCGAACCTCCGCCCCGTTCCGGTGACGACGCCAACAGCGATGGCACCAGTCAACGTGTCCGTGATGACGATCATGGAGCAGCGGCTTGACTGCGGCTCGGGAGCTGTTTCCGCAAGTGTGCGGCGGGCGCTACGCACTGCAAACGAGTTGTCATCACGTCCGAACGCCTGGACACCGACGCGCCCGTGACCGCCGGAGAGGTGTCCCGCTTCCTCGTCGTTGATTCGGCGACGCCCGTGTCGCCCTCGAAGACATCCTGCGCCTCGACTCCGACAAGATCGTGCCGGGCATGCTGCGCGGCCTGTCCGCACCACCCGGTTCACCGACGACTTCTGGAATGTCCGACACATCTGCAACACCGCCGACACTAACGACCGAGTAAGTGTCGTAACGCGTGTCGCGGCGGCGGGCATCGCCTTGTTCCCTCCCGTTTCCCTGACGCCGGCAGGAAGCCGCACGACCGGTTCCGGAAGTGTTCCTGCAAGTGCGCGGCGGAACCCGACGCCCAAGCGCCGCCTGGAGTCTGTCGGGTTCCCCGTTGTTCGTGTTCCTCGCCGCAGGAAGCGAGACACGGCTCTGTCAGGCTTGAGCTGCGGCAAGGTGGGCAGCGAGCTTGTCGAGGCTGTTGTGGGCGGTGCAGCCCTGGCGCCCGCCGCGGACGCCAATCCCCGTGTTCCCATAATGCCCGGTGGCCATATAACCGCGAATGCCTTGCCGACGCTTCGCCGCCTGCGTCGGTCGCCGCCGGCCATGTTCCGATCCGGGCTGTTGTAATCCGATTGTAAGTGGCTGTAGTCGCAATGTATTACGGGCGTCACACGCCGTAACACGGAAAAACTGTCGACAAAACAATGATGTATGATCGGCGATACCATTCTGGTATTCCCCGGAGAACCGCTCCGGTTCCCCAGAGAACCGCCCGATTCTGTAGAGAATCTTTCAGCCAGACCCGCGCTTGCGACGACATGGTTGCCATCTTGCTAGGACGCCCGGAAACCGCCCGTGAGCCGCGTCTTCGGATCTGTTTGCTCTGACCTCCATATCCCGCTCAATCGCCGCTCGGGCTAACCTGCTGATATCACGCCTCTTTTCGTCCCCCTTCGCCAATGTCTCGCTTTGCGGCTCCGTCTTTTACGGCAGAGCCGTTATTCCTTCACACCCGACGCACCTCGGTGCCTGTCGCGCCTTGTCTGCGCCCGGGTGCGCAGTCCAAGCCCCTAATAGCCGCTTGCCCTTGGGAAACGGTGGATGCTCTCTGGTCCACTGCCGTGGAGCGGAAAGAACACATGAACGACTTCAGGATCTTGCAGGCCGATCGGGCCGACATCCAGCCTTTCCGTGACGGGAATCCTACAGCTCGGCTCCTATGGCCGATCTGGGCCATCGTGCGCTGGTGGCTGGTGGCGACATTCCCAAGATGGTCCAGACGCCCCGAGTCCGCGCAGACGGGCGAGAGCGTGCACGCGCCCGGCACGGAACACCGCCGCGAGCGCTTGGACGTACGCTGCACTACGGAGGGTACGGTGTGTCCGCAACCACCATCCTGGTATCGGGCCGCAGACAAGCGAGGGGCTGCGCGAGGGCATGATGACGGCTGTCTGGAAGGCACACGGCGGGAGAAGACCGGCGGGATGCTCCGACCATGGTCGGGAAGGGGAGTTGGCATTCGCGGGAAAGCTTCGGTGCGCGGTCCTGGCACCCGGCGACCGTGGAAGTGAAGCCCGGAAGAAAACGGGAACTCTATAATTCGAGGTCCATCTCAAGAGGCGTCTGGATGGGTTCCAGGGTCTCCTGCTGTTGGCGGTCGTGCTCCCGCTCGACCTCGTGGCCGTCCTCGGTGCCGATTCCCCGGTCCGGTTTGTCGGGATCGAGCGCTGCGTGCTCC
The DNA here is from genome assembly GCA_028818775.1 of Deltaproteobacteria bacterium. Classification (NCBI taxonomy): domain Bacteria; kingdom Pseudomonadati; phylum Myxococcota; class Myxococcia; species Deltaproteobacteria bacterium. The sequence goes on from JAPPNE010000164.1 coordinate 10,989, forward strand.
ATTTCAGCCGGGTCCCGGTCACGGCCGCCAGGCCTCTCGACACCAAAGATGGCCTCGTGCG
>JAPPNE010000165.1 GCA_028818775.1 Deltaproteobacteria bacterium
CCTCGCGGGGCGTGAGGTCGATGCCCAGGTCGTCCCACTCCGACGCCGGTATCTCCGCGATGCGCCGCTCCATCAAGGCCTCGCCCGTGGACACGAGCTGGATCACGGCCGAGCGGCCGGCGTCGAGATCGGCCTCGATGGCGCGGATCAGCGACGGGCACTTCATGGCCGTCAGCAGATGCCCGAAGAAGCGCTGCTTCGTGCCCTCGAAGGCGCTCAGCGCGGCCGATTTGGCGTTCCGGTTGAGAGTGGAACCCTCCTGCACGATGCCCGTGGCCTCGAGCGCGTCCTCGATGTTGGCGTGGATGATCTTGAACGCACCCGCATAGGCGTCGTAGATGCGCCGCTGCTCCTGCGAGAGCTGGTGCACCAGGATGTCCACTTCCACGCCGTCGTAGGCCAGCGCGCGGGCTTGGTAGAGACCCAGGGCCTTGAGGTCCCTCGCGACTACTTCCATGGCCGCGACCCCGCCCGCTTCCATGGCCGACACGAAATCGGTCCGGCTCTCGAATGGGGTGTTGCCCGCAGCCCACAGGCCCAGCCGCCCGGCATAGGCCAGCCCCTGCACGGTTGTGGCGCCGGTGGCGGACACGTACGCGATGCGCGCGTCGGGCAGCGCGTTCTGCAACCTGAGGCCGGCGCGGCCCTGGGCCGAGGGCCTGACGTCGCCGCGCGCGCCCTTCCCTCCGGCGGCGTTGGCCATGGCGTGGGCCTCGTCGAAGACGACGGCGCCGTCGAAGGCATGGCGCTCCTCGTCATCGAGGCCTCCGGCGAGCCAGCCCACGATCTGGTCGAGGCGCGAGGGGCGGCCCTGGCGGGACGGCGAGCGCAGCGTGGCGTAGGTGGCGAAGAGGATTCCGGTGGAGCGCGGGATCTCCTGGCCCTGGCGGAAGTTGGCGAGCGGGATCAGGTCGTCCTCGCGCCCTCCGAGCGCGGTCCAGTCCCGGCGGGCGTCTTCCAGGAGCTTGTCGGACTGGCTGAGCCAGAGCGCCCGCTTCCGTCCGCGGAGCCAGCCGTCGAGGATGATCGCCGCCACTTGGCGTCCCTTGCCGCAGCCCGTGCCGTCGCCCAGCATCCAGCCCCGGCGGAACCGCACCGGCGCCGACAGGGTCTCGCCTTCGTCCGTGACGGTGACGTCGCCCTGGTCCTTCTCGCCGCAGCGCTGGACGGTCTCCCAACTGGAGCCGATCCTGTAGCCCGCCGCGAGATGGCCCTGGTGGGCCTGGCCCGCCAGCACGACGCTTTCGAGCTGGGCGTCCGACAGGAGACCGTCCGTGACGACGCGTTCCGGCAGCATGGGACGGTAGGACGGCGCCGGATGCGGGACGGCGGCCATTGCCGCGGACTGCACCAGGGGCGTCGGATGCGCCACGGCCCCCGGAATCCGGACGGCGCCCGCCCTCCAGGGCTCGTAGGGTCCTGAGACGGGGCCGCCCGCGTCCGCGGCGGCATCCGCCGGGCCGGTCTCGACGGCCAGCTCGGACACCGCTCCCCAGTCATGGGCCGGTTCGGGTGCGGGCGCCGCGGGCGCAGGCGCGGTCTTTCGCTTCGATTGGCGCGGCGCGGCCGGGTTGCCGAAGAGATCCCGGACGGGCATGGCCTGGGTGGCGCGGACTTCCACGGGCAGGCGGGGCGGAACCTGGGCGATGACCGCGTCGAGCAACTCCGCGGCAGTGGCGACGCGGGCGCCGGGATCGACGTCGATGCCGGGGCGTCCCGTGCGGTCCAGCACGGTGAGCCTGGTGTCGAAGCCCGTGCCCCGGCGCGCGTAGACCCGCCCGTCGACGCCCATGGTGAAGACCACGCGGGCGGGCGGATCGAGGCGGCCGAAGGCGGCGTGCCAGTCGGAATCCCCTGGAACGCAGTTGGCCGAGGTGACGGCCGCGAGCCGGCCCCCCGACGGCAGCATGGAGAAGGCGGAACGCACATGGCGGAGGTCGGCGTCGTGGCGGATGTGGTGGACGCCCGGCGTGGCGGAGAACGGCGGGTTCATGATGACAACGGTGGGCCGGGCGCCGGACAGGCGGTCGGCGGCGTTCTCGGCGTTCACGCCGGTGACCAGGGTTTCGGGGAACAGCCGGGACAGAAGGCCGCGGCGTGCGTCCGCGATCTCGTTCAGATGGAGGTTCCCGGCCCCGCTCCCGAGCGCGCATTCCGCCATCACCGCCAGCATGCCGGTACCCGCCGAGGGCTCCAGCACCGCGTCCCCCGGCCGGATCGCCGCGGCTTGCAGTGCCGCGTAGGCCAGCGGCAGGGGCGTGGAGAACTGCTGGAGGCGGACCTGCTCTTCCGAGCGCTTCGTGTGGGACGGCTCCAGCGCGGCCACGGCCTCCAACATCCTGAGCATGGCGGAGGGTCCGTCCGGACCGGCCCCGGCGTGGCGGCGCATGGCCCGGCCGTGGCGGCGGATGAAGAGCACGACCGCGGCTTCGGCGGCCTCGTAGGCGTCCTTCCAGGCCCAGGCGCCCTGCGCGTCCGTGGCGCCGAAGGCCTGCGTCATGGCGTCCCGCAGGGTGGCGGCGTCGAGCGCTTGGCCGGCCTCCAGGACCGGCAGAAGGGTTGTGGCGGCGGTGAACAGCGCGTCATGGGCGGAAGGCCCGGAGCCCGGGGAGGCGGGGACGGAAGGAAGGGCGTGGGGAACGGGAAGGCGCGCGGACGTGTCCGCCGCCGTGTGGGCGTCGAGCATGGATCTCTCCCTCCTGGAATGAGTGAAAGTGCCGCGGGGCGGCGCGGGACAAGATCTCCCGCACCGCGCCTACGGCCTGCCCCGGGCCGGCCGCCCGGCCTCCTGGCGGCGGGGAGTGGAGGTGCGGAAGATCAGGCGGGGGCGTCGGTGGCGGGCTTCGGGGCGTTTCGCCGTTCCGCCGCGCGGGCGCGGCAGGCGTCCATCAGCCGGCCGTACTCGCAGGGATCGAGATCGGAGTTGCCCTGGACCAGGAAGGCCAGTTGCGGTGCGCCAGGCTAACTGGTGCGAGTGCAGCCGGTGAAAGTCCGGCAGG
>JAPPNE010000166.1 GCA_028818775.1 Deltaproteobacteria bacterium
GGCCGCGATCGCCGGTCTCGTTGATGTAGTCCCACGACATGTCGGTGCCGACCCAACCCGGCGCTACGGCGTAGGAGAGGATGCCGTCGCCGCCGTGGGTGCGGGCGAGGGTGTGGCTCAGCGCGTTGAGGGCGCCCTTGCTGGCCGCGTAGGAGCCGAGCAGCGGCTTCTCGCCCCGGTGCGCGGCCCGGCTCGAGAGGTGGATCAGGATGCCGCCGTCGCCGCGCGCCCGGAAGTGCGCGACGGCGCGCGTGGCAAGCTCGGCAGGCGCGAGCAGATTGAGCTGGAGCGTGCGCAGCCAGACCGCGCGCCAGGCCGCAGGCCAGGCGTCGTCGTCGGCAAAGGCGGGCTCGGCCTCGTAGGCCGCCGCGTTGTTGACCAGAACGTCGATGCGGCCCCGCCAGGCGAGAGCCTGCTGCCAGAGCGCCTCGGGCGCCGCCTCGTCGGCAAGATCGGCCCCCACCAGGCGGCAGCGCTCGGGAGCCGCCTCGGCCAGCGTTTCGGCCGCGTCCCGGTTCCGGTTGTAGTGCAGGACGACGGATGCGCCGCCGTCGAGCAGCGCGCGCACGCAGCAGGCACCGATGCCGCGCGATGCGCCGGTCACCAGCACGACCTTGTCTTTCACGCCGACTGTTCCGCCTGCCGCACGATCTTCCGCCATCGCCTCCTCCGCCGGTCACCGCAACGAATCGAGGATTTCGACCATACAGAATGGGCAATCCCGGCGGCAGGTCACGCGCATTTCGCAGCGGGCGCGAGCGTGCCATGCTGGATTTCGGCCCCGGAGGCGGACGCCGATGAAGAAGCGCATCCACCTCAACGCGTTCTCGATGAACTGCGTCTCCCACATCCAGCACGGCCTCTGGGTGCGGGACGACACGCGCCAGCGCGAGTTCAACCGGATCGAGCCCTGGATCGAGCTCGCCCGGCTGCTGGAGAAGGGCGGCTTCGACGCGCTCTTCCTCGCCGACGTGATCGGCACTTACGACCTCTACCGCGGCGGGGCGGAGGCCGCGATCGAGGAGGCAGTGCAGATCCCGGCGAACGATCCGATGCCGCTGATCCCGGCCATGGCGATGGCGACCGAGCATTTGGGCTTCGCCTTCACGAACTCGGTCCTCCAGGTGCCACCCTTCACCTTCGCCCGCCAGATCTCGACGCTGGATCACATCACGCGCGGGCGAATCGCCTGGAACATCGTGACCTCGTACCTGCCGAACGCGGGCACCAACCTCGGCTTCGGCGGGTTGCCGCCTCACGACGAGCGCTACGCCCGCGCCGAGGAGTATCTGGAGGTCACCTACAAGCTCTGGGAGGGAAGCTGGGAGGAGGACGCGGTGCTCTGCGACACCGCGCGCGGACGCTACGCCGACCCCGCCAGGATCCATCCCATCGACCACGCGGGCGAATACTACGAGGTGGAGGGGCCGCATCTCTCCGAGCCGTCGCCGCAGCGGACGCCGCTGCTCTTCCAGGCGGGCTCCTCGGAGCGCGGGCGGGAGTTTGCCGCCACCCATGCCGAATGCGTCTTCATGTTCGCCTCCATGCGGAGCCTCAAGGCATCCACCGGCGTGGTGCAGGACATCCGTGCCCGCGCCGCCCGGCGGGGGCGGCAGCCCGAGGACATCCTGTTCTTCCAGGGCGTGACCCCGGTGGTGGGCGGAACCGAGGCGGAGGCCAAGGCCAAGGCAGCGGACTACGCAGCGCAGTCGAGCGTGGAAGGCGGCCTCGCGCACATGAGCGGCAGCGTCGGCGTGGACCTGGGCGCCATCGACCTCGACGCGCCGCTCGTGAGCCTTGAGACCGACGCCATGCAGGGCGTGGTCCGGGGGCTCATCGAATCGGCGCCGGACAAGTCGGTCACCTTCCGCGACCTCATCCGCTCGCGCGCCTCCGGCCAGTTCCTCACCGGCACGCCCGAGCAGATCGCGGACACGTTCGAGACCTGGCACGAGGCGGGCGTCGACGGCTTCAATATCGTCTACGCGGTGACGCCAGGCACCTTCGGGGACTTCATCGAGGGCGTGGTGCCGGAGCTGCGCCGCCGCGGGCTGGTGCAATCGGACTATGCGCCGGGCACGCTTCGCGAAAAGCTGTTCGGCTCGGCGCGGCTCTCGGCGCGCCACCCCGCCGCCCAATATCGACGTTAGAAGGGTTAGAGGAAGTTGGGCCGTGTAACGTTTGAATGAGTGGTCTGATTCACAACGAGTTTTTGGTGTTCCAGTGCCGCTCCGTGCGGTTCTTTTGTAAACAATGCCGTGGAGATCGGCCCGATCTGGGGGGCATTGTTTACACTTTCGTCGTCGGCACCGCGTGTCGAGCCAGGAAGGATGGGCCG
>JAPPNE010000167.1 GCA_028818775.1 Deltaproteobacteria bacterium
GTCAGTTCGTTGAAGAGGGTTCAGCGAGTCTGTGGAGATTTCGTAGATGGGCATGGAAATCAACTCTCCAAAAATTTTTGACCGCTGCCGGCTGAGTATAAAACCCAACACCTGCTGGCGCAGTCGATCAAGGGGGGCGTATTGCAGTTCGGGAACGCTCCACCGCAACCGCGAGCTCCTCGACACCACGCGGAGCCGCCCGGCTACGAATCGCCGCTAGTCCGATGGTCTTCTGTGCCGGCAGATCTCGCTCCAGGACCACGTAGAACTCCCAAGCGCCGGGGTCCCGTTGGTCTGCCGTGTCACGTCGCTCTCCGTGCCAGGCAAACACGTAGATGTCGGCATGACGTCCGGTCTGGTCCACCCATTGTCCGCCGTCATTGATCCAATACCCGGTTCTGGGAGCGATGTCGAAGCGGGGGAGACTGCTGCGTTCCCCCCAACCCTGCGCAGACGCGGATTGCTTGACCTCCAGCCTGACGCCCGACTCGTGCTCACAGTCCCATGAATCCCACGGAGTCATGCGCTTCCAGCCGCTGTCCTTGAGTGCGAGAGCCACGATGGCTTCGACGTACTCGGATCTGTGGACGTTGTTCATCACCCGCCGGTCGTACGTTCGGCTGACCTCCGAGAGGACACTGGCAGGTATGAGCGGTGATGTCATGCGATCGACTTTGATGGCGGTTTCACAACCGCCCCGACGATGGCCGATCCTCTGGATTCTCACGTCAAAGGTGTCTCGCTTATCAGGCAACCGAGAAATGGCGACCGCAACGAAAGGTTCCGTCAAAAGTGATGCACCACCCTGGAGAATCGAATGCAGAGACCCGCTGTGGCCACGTTCAGGTTCCGTTTATTGCAGCTTCGGCATGTCGGAGCTGATCCGTGACCCATCGGAAGTCCGGGCAGTCACCGAGGATCATGCCCTGCATGGCTCGGTAGTCTTGTTCGATCACCGCGCGCAGTTCCGCTTGCGGGACCAGCCTTACCGATCCGGGAACGGCTTCCTCGAACCGCTTCCAGGCCTGCCGGAAGGCGACGATGTTGTGGTTCCGAACCGCGTCCAGCAGATCCGTGTCAACCAACGCCGACTGGCCGACTTCCGTCGCCGTGATTACTGCGACATCGTAGTAGTGACGCGAGATGCGGTCCTTGTCGGCCGGCAGGCGCCCGGCATCCCGGTATCCGCAGTGCACGCCATGCAGGATCAGCAGCTTCTCCCAATAGGTCCGCTCAGGGGCGATCACGCGAAGCCCGCCCGATGCGAATGACCAGCCCGGGAGTTCGTTGGCCATATAGGGAGTGATCGTGCATTCCCGGCTTGGGTCAAGCGCTGACCTCGCGCCAGCCTCGATCTTCACACGGGGGGCCACATAGGTGACTTCGCTGCTTGGAAAGAGGGTAGGATACTCGATAAACAGCGTCTGTCCGTCGTGGCTCTCATCCGGAACGATTTGACAGTCGGTTGCGAGTTCGTCGATCCGACTTGCCAGAGCGGTCCGCAGGGCCCCACGAATGTATCCGCGGCACGCCGCCCCGAGATCCTTGAACAGCGCGGCCCGCTTCTTGTTCGACAGGCCGCTCGCCACGGTCGGGTCGCGCTCCCCTTCGAACCCGAGACCGTCGCGGAACACCACGAGATCGATGTCCTCGGAAAAGCGTTCAATGAGTGCGAAGGCCTTGGACAAGGAGGTCCCACCCTTGAAGAGCAGCCTAGGATGCCCCTCCGGCTGACGGTTGAATAGCGCGTCGAGAACAAGGCAAACCCAGAAGTCCTTTTCCACGTAGCCCGGCAACGTGTCGAGGCGGGCTGCCGCCGCTTCGAAAACATCGCGCCTGTCCTGCTCCGGCAGGGCGAGGAACGATTCAAAGCCTCCGTTCATACGGCAACGGCTTGGTCGCTCGCGATACTGCGCGCCAACGGCAATGCCCAGCCGGGCAGATCGCGGCTGTTGTGCAACAGGTCGACCTTCACGTCGTTGGGAAGATGACGATTCAGCGTCGAAACAATCCCTCCGTCTGCGGCCGCGCGGGGACCCAGCCAACGCAGCGCCTGAACCACCGGCGCGGCGGGTCTTCCCGCCCACTTCATGACGCTGGGACCCGCGTGCCGGAACCGGACGGTTCTACCGTCGATCTTGAGCGTCCTGGAGTGGCCGTCGGTCACGTAGCTGACTTTCGCAGGCACTGCGTTGGTGAGGCCCAATTGATTCGCGGCCACCAAGCCGTCCGGCATGATCCGCACACCGTCCCGTCGTGCCAGTGCTGCAATGGCGGCATCCAGGTCGACGGGCGCGGGACGGTTCAACACGTTGCTGATCCTGGGCATGTCGTACAGGCCGTGGCTCACCCGGCGAAGCCGTCCCGCCTTGGTGAGACGCGACAGGGCCTGATCAACGGCCTCGCGGCTGCCGAGGTCCATGAAATCCTTCGGTGTGCACACCCACCTTCCGCTATCGTGGATGGATACCCTCTGCATGATCTTGTCGGCGATTCCGGTCATTGGGATCACAACGCTCGCGGTCGGAGGTGTACCTATAAGTGTCAGAAATCTATACTATTTATCTTACCGCTGCAACAGGCCCAAGAAGGAGAGCGCAGAGAATCTCGTGCTAACGGGATCGAGGCGCATCACCTTACGGCTGCTCCCAGGAGCAGTTCACGGTCGTGAGAACCTGCTTGTTGCCGCGGTAGGCCGCCTCGTAGTCACAGCTTCCGCGAACGTTGGAGAACCTGCCGGTACCGCCGTCAAGCGTTCCTCCGCCGCTGCCGCCCGTCTCCACGCCCCCGCCCGTCCTTCGACCCGACATGTAGAGCTTGTTCTCGCCCTGGGCGTCGCTGAACGTGCACACTGTCTCCAGGAGGAAGCTCTTCGGGGTTTTCCTGCCGTAGGCCACGCACGTCGTGTCACCGTGGGTACCCTTCGTAAACGGATCGCCGGAACTCTCGACAATGACCGCCACTCCGTTCAAACCGCCGCCGAAGACGGTCACCTCCGGCTGCTTCACCGTGGTGTAGCTGTGAGTCGAAACCATGAGCATGGTGAAGGTGCCGGTCGCAGCGCCGAGAACGGGCTGAACCACGCCCAAGCTTCCGGCCGCGACGATGCCCACCACGGCCGTCATTGTCCTCGCCGACGCCAGAACTCCAAGGATCTTCTTCGGTTGCATGGCAAGTCCCCGTTTGAATCGCACTTGGGCCATTCCTACTCGGATAGTGATACCGTTCGCTCCTTGGCCAACTCCGCGGCGTAGGACACCGCTGCCTGCACAGACTCTTTTTTGATGGAAGGATAGCTCTTGGCGATTTCCTCTGAATCCAAGCCTGCTGCCAAATTGTCCAGGATGGTGGTGACCAAGACTCGCGTGCCGGTAATGCAGGCTCTCCCATGGCAGACTTCGGGATCGACGGTAATGTGCTCTCGCCAGTTCATTGGCCTGTCCCCCTTTCATATTCTTGGTACGCGAAAACGGCCTCGGTTCCAACAAGGCAATGTTGGGTAGGTCAAGAGGATCACTTGGGGATCTGGGGACAGCGGCAGCGGATCGCGCCGTGGACCGTTACGGGCTTCTACGCCGCGCTGCTCAGGAACTCCGCCAGCCGCTCGCCGATGACGTAGACCGTGGCGTTGGTGTTGGCGCGCACCACCTCGGGCATGACCGACGCGTCCGCCACCCACAGGTTGTCCAGTCCGTGGACCCGCAGCCGTTGGTCCACCACCGAGGCGGGGTCGTCCGCCGGTCCCATCCTGCAGGTGCCGCTGGCGTGCTGGTAGCTGTCGTAGGTGGAGCGGGCAAAGGTCGCCCAGTCCTCGCCGGGCGCGGGGTTGCGTACCGCGCCGTAGAACTCTCGCATCGGCGCTGTGCGGGCGAGGTCGCGGATGAATTCCATGGCCGCCACCGTCTTCTCGACGTCCTTGGGATCCTTCAACATGCCCGTTTCGATGGCGGGAAAATCCCGGGAGTCCAGGCTGTTGAGGCTAATCCGGCCGGGCGCCGCCTGCTCCAGCAGTTGAAGCGACAGGGGCAGGAGCGAGCCCACACCCTCGATCTTGGTCGGAGGTCGCAGCGTCAAGCTGAAGTCGCCGTAGCCGGCGCCCGGGGTCCGCGCCATGAGGCGAAGCCTCGGCAGGGTCCAATCTACCTCGAAGTCCCTGACGGCCTCGAAGGTCACGTGCACGGTGGCGTGGTCCTGGAAGTTGCCGCCGACGCCCTCCAGCGCGTGGGTCACGGTGATTCCCAGCCGTTCCAGCTCGGCGGCCGGGCCGATGCCCGACAGCATGAGGATCTGGGGGCTGCGGTACGCCCCGGCGGCCAGCACCACTTGGCCTGCGGTGTCCGTGTGGACGCGGCCGTCCTTCTCGTAACGCACCCCGTCCACGCGGCTGCCGGACAGGGTCAGGCCCAGCACCGGTGCTTCTGCCTTGATGGTGAGGTTCGGACGCTCCCGCGCCGGATCGAGATGGCTCACCACGGCGGACTGGCGTACCCCGTCCTTGATGTTGCAGACCCCCGGACCCACGCCCACGGGATCGGGGAGGTTGGTGTCGGGCAGGCGCGAAATGCCCATCTCCGCGGCGCCGTCGATGTAGGCCCGGATCACCGGGGCGAGGTCCGAGTCCAGGCTGAAAGGGCGTTTGACGTAGACCGGTCCGGCGTGGCCGTGGTCCGGGTCGTCCGGGAAGTCCTGGTCGGCCTCGATCCGTTTCAGAACCCCGTGGACGGTTTCCCAGGACCAGTCGGAATTTCCCGCCGCCACCCATCGCTCCATGTCGTGGCGGATCGGCCACACCCAGCCCATGGCGTTGACCGACGAGCCCCCGCCCAGGATCTTGCCGGCCATGGGATAGAACGGGCTGCCGTCGATGGGCCGCTCGACGGTGAACGCATCGACCCAGGGGCTCTCGAACCAGACGCGGTCGCGAGCGCCGGAGTCCTGGATGACGTCGGGGATCGGCCGCGGGTCCGGCGCGGCGTCCAGCAGCAGCACCTTGCGGCGCGGGTCTTCGCTGAGCCGGGCGGCGGCCACGCAGCCGCCGGAGCCGCCGCCGATGATGATGACGTCGTAGTGTTCGGGCATGTGGTTCTCCTTAAGGGACGACCTTCAACGGCATATTCGCACAGAGACCGGTGGCGGCACCACGACCATGTGCTCGTACCGAACCGGCGGCCGGCAGCGGTTCCTACGCCGCGCTGCTCAAGAACTCCGCCAGCCGCTCGGCTATCACGTACACCGTGGCGTTGGTGTTGGCGTGCACCACTTCGGGCATGATGGAGGCGTCGGCCACCCACAGGTTGTCCAGCCCGTGGACGCGCAGGCGCTGGTCCACCACCGCGCCGGGATCGTCCGCTGGCCCCATTTTGCACGTGCCGGAGGCATGGTGGTAGCTGTCGTAGGTGGAGCGGGCGAAGGTCGCCCAGTCCTCGCCGGGCGCCGGGTTGCGTACCTCTCCGTAGAACTCGCGCATCGGCGAGGTCCGGGCCAGGTCCCGGAGGAACTCCATGGCCGCCACCATCTTTTCCACGTCCCTCGGGTCTTCCAGCAGTCCTGTCTCCACGACGGGGAAATCCCTGGCATCCAGGCTGGGGAGGCGGATCCGTCCCGACGCCTCCTGCTCGAGCAGTTGAACGGACAAGGGCAGCAGGGTGCCCACGCCCTCGATCCTGGTGGGCGGCCGCAGCGAAGCGCTGAAGTCGCCGTGATCGATGCTGGGGGAAGTCCGCGCCAGGAGACGAAGCCGCGACAGGGTCCACGCCACCTCGAAGTCCTTGGCGGCCGCGAAGGTCACGTGGACGACGGCGTGGTCCTGGAAGTTCCCTCCGACGCCCTCCATACCGTGCGTCACCTCGATGCCCATCCGTTCCAGCTCCGCGGCCGGGCCGATGCCCGACAGCATGAGGACCTGGGGGGTGCGGTACGCGCCCGCGGCCAGGACCACCTGGTCTGCGGTGTCCGTGTGCAAGCGGCCGTCCTTTTCGTAGCGCACGCCGTCCACGCGGCTGCCCGACAGGGTCAGTCCCAGCACCGGCGCCTCGGCCTTGACGGTGAGGTTCGGACGGCCTCGCGCCGGTTCCAGATGGCTCACCACCGCGGACTGGCGGATGCCGTCCTTGATGTTGGAGACCCCCGGTCCCACGCCCACGGGGTCGGGGATGTTGGTGTCGGGGAGGCGAGGCAGGCCCATTTCGACGGCGCCGTCGATACAGGCCCGGACCACCGGCGACAGGTTCGAATCCAGGCTGAAGGGACGCTTGACGTAGACCGGTCCGGCGTGGCCGTGGTCCGGGTCGTCCGGGAAGTCCTGGTCCGCCTCGATGCGCTTCAGGACCTCGTGGACCGTTTCCCAGGACCAGTCGGGATTCCCCGCCGCCACCCACCGGTCCATGTCGTGGCGGGTCGGCCACACCCAGGCCATGGCGTTGACCGACGAGCCCCCGCCCATGATCTTTCCCGCCAGGGAGCGGAACGGGCTGCCGTCGACGGGCCGCACGACCGGGACCATGTCGACGTAAGGGGTCTCAAGCCAGACCCGGTCGCGGGCGCTGGCCAGGCGGATGGTTTCCGGGATCGGTTGCGGGTCGGGCGCGGCTTCCAGCAGCAGAACCTTGCGGCGCGGGTCTTCGCTGAGCCGGGCGGCGGCGACGCAGCCGCCCGAGCCGCCGCCGATGATGATGACGTCGTAGCGCTCGGACATGAGGTTTCCTTACGCGGATGGGCATTCAATGGTCAATCCGCGCGAGAACGGGTAGAGGCACTACCACTATACGGGTAAAGGCCGCCCCTATGACGCGGCCGGCGTAGCGGCGCGGGCGAGGGCGCCCGCGTCCTCCAGCTCCGCCACCTTCCGGCAGGCGCGAATCAACTCTCCGGTTGAAGCCTCCCCCAGCATCGGATCGGCGAGCGCGTGGACCTTCGCGTCCATGTCCTCGTCGGACAGCGGGCACTCCAGGCTTCCCGAGGCCTGCTCCACCACCTCCTCGACGGTACGGCCGTCCTTCAGCCGTATGGTGATCACAGCGCCGGCTTCCCGGATATTCCCGTCCACCACCGCGGAGACCCGGTCGCGCACGTCCATGACCCGGGGGTCTCGCACGACCTCGTCGGTGAACTCGGCGACGCCGACCCGCCCGAGGACGAGGGCCGCCCCCACCGCGTGGTACACGCTGAACTTGCCCTGGAGACCGGTTTGCGGCGTCTTGTTGCCGGTGAGCTCCAGCACCAGCGGATGCACCCGCAGCTCCACGGACTCGATGTCATCGCCGGTGAGTCCGTGCCGTCGCTTCAGGCTGATGCAGCCGTCGAGGCTGGGATGGATCACGACGCCGCAGGGGTAGGGCTTGTAGGTGTTGAGCAGAATCTCGTAGCTTTCGCCGAGGCCGTCGCAGATGGCGGCGTAGTCCTGTTTCGCGGACAGCACCCGGGCGAACCCCCGGGGGGCCTCGAGGGCCTGCTCGGAGCCGGTCATCCCCTCGGCGGCCAGCAGGGCGGCGGCCAGGCCGTTCTGGGCCGCCCGTCCGATGAGGAAGGGCTTCAACATGGTGCCGAACATCTCCCGCAGCCCGGCGGCCTGGGTGGCGGCTCCGGCCAGGGCCCAGCACATGCGCTGGACGTCGAGTCCCAGAAGACGTCCGGCGGCGGCCGCAGCCCCGAACACCCCGGCGGTGCCGGTGATATGCCATCCTACGTCGTAGTGGTCCGGGTAGACGGCGTTGCCGATGCGGCACTCCACCTCGACCCCGAGGATCAGCGCGTGCAGGAAGTCGCGCCCGGAGACGGGGCGATGCTCGGCCAGCGGCACTAGCGCCGAGGCCACCGGACCCGCGGGATGAATGATGGTTTGCAGGTGGGTGTCGTCGAAGTCGAACACGTGGGAGCCGACGCCGTTGAGGAGCGCGGCGTGCAGCACGTCCACCCGCTCCGTGCGGCCCAGCACCGACGCCTGGGGCTGTCCCATGAAGGGACCTAGCGCCCGCAGCGTGATGTCCACGGATTCGTGCCGCGAACCTCCCACGGCGCATCCCATCCAGTTGAGCAGCGTGCGCGCGGCTTCGTCGCGCACGGCGTCCGGGACGGCTGCGATATCCGACCGGCAGACCCACTCCGCCAGTCGTTTGGTCACTTTGATGTCGGGTGTGCTCATTGGAAAGGCTTCCTCACGGGGCTTGCCGGCGCCAAGTGCCGGTGGACGTTCTCTCGATGTTCGCGGCTCACGGCCCCGCGCCGCGCCGCGCCATCCTTGACAAGGTCCATCAAGGTCATCAATGTTGAGTGCACAAATGTACCGTGAATTGCTGGAGGTGAGAAATGAACTGTGTCGACGCTGACGGCCACGTGGAAGAGTGCCTGGAAACCTTTGACGACAAGTACCTGGACCCCAAGTTCCGCGGCCAGCGGCCCCGGGTGGTGGGCGTGGACGGCATGGCCTACTGGATGATCGACGAGCAGCTCTTCCCGCGCCGGGTAGGCCGGGGCTGCAACAACCTCGGAACGCCCCTGACCATCAACGGTGAGCTTGCGAAACACTCGGTGGGCAAGGTGGACAGCGTCGGCAGCCAGGAGCTCACCAACATCCCCGAGCGGCTGGCGATCATGGACGAGGAAGAGATCGCCGTGCAGGTGGTCTACACGACGCTTTTTCTCGCCTATCCGCTTACCGACAACGTTCCCCTGGCCACGGCTCTGTGCGACTCCTACAACCGTTGGCTGGGTGACCGGCTGGGCGGCAACGACCGTCTCAAGTGGGCCGCGGTGGTGAACCTCGACGACGTGGACGGCGCCGTGCGCTCGGTGAACGAGGCCGCCGAGCTGGGAGCCGTGTCCGTCATGGTGCTGGGAACCGCCGGAGACCGGCTGCTGGACGACGACGCGCTGCTGCCCTTCTACGAAGCGGTGGAGGGAAACAACCTCGCGCTGGGCGTGCACGTGGGCTGGTCCTGCCCGTCGGTGAACAACCTCTACTCGCACATCTACCCGTCCGGTGTCATCGCGTTCCACATGCCGGTGCTGATGGCGTGCACCTCGCTCATCGCCGGCGGCGTCCTCGACCGGCATCCGGACATGCGGGTGGTGTTCCTCGAGGCCGGGTGCATGTGGGTGCCCTTTATGCTCGACCGCCTCAAGCACCGCTACGAGAACCAGGGAGAGCTGCTGCTCAAGTTCCTCCCCGAGTGCGTCCCCAACCAGGCGCTGCCGGCCATGGACTACGTCGAGAAGGGGAACCTCTTCTTCAGCACCGAGATAGAGGACTCGCTGCTGCCGCAGGTGATGGACCTGGTGGGGCAGGAGCAGATCGTCATGGGGACGGACATGCCGCACGGTGACCGCGAGCGCTTCGCCGCGCGCATCCTGCGGGAGCGCGCCGACATCTCCGACGCCGCCAAGGACGCCATCCTGGACGCCAACCCCAGGCGGCTCTACGGACTGTAGGCCTTCAACGACGGACCGCCTGCTTCGCGCCAGGAACGGAGCAGGCGGTCTTGCAGCGACTCCCGGGAGACCCGCATGGCACTGAAAGCCTCCATGGGCGCCACATACGGCTGGCGCGCCCGCATCGGTTTCGTAACTCCAAGTCCCGGCCACGAGAACAACGGCTACGAGTTCTACCTGATGGCCCCCGACGGGGTCACCATCGTGATGACGTCGCTCCACGTCACCCAGCTCACCCAACAGCAGTACGACGACGCGGTGAGCCGCATGGACGCGGCGGTGAAGGAGCTGGAGGACCGGCGGGTGGATTCGATCATCCAGGCCGGGGTGCCGCTGGTGGTGACCCGGGGATGGGGCTTCGAGGAGAAGCTCCTGGCCGAGGTGGCGGGCCACACCGCCATTCCCTTTGCCACGGACATCGGCGCCTGCATCCGCGCCATGCGGGCCCTGGGCATGAAGCGCGTGGTGATGCTCACGCCCTTCGACGAGGTCATGCACGGGCTGCTCGCCGAGTACGTGGGGCACGCGGGCATCGCAGTGGTGGCCACCCGCTCCCTGTGGCCCTCCGACGAGGCCGCCATGTCGCGGCGCTACGGCGTCTCCACCATGCCGCTGGCGGAGGTCTACCGCGCCGCCAAGGAGCTTTATCTCTCCACTCCCAACGCCGACGGCATCTGGATCACCGGCGCCCTCATGCCCAGCGTCGCCATCATCGACAGCCTCGAGCAGGACCTCGGCGCCCCCGTGGTCAGCAGCATGCAGGCGATGATGTGGGCCGGCCTCGGTCTGGCTCGAGTCAAGGCCGAGGTCGCCGGCTACGGGCGACTGTTCGACCACGCGTACGCGCCGAAGGTTTGAAAACTAGGACGTATTGAGGCAACACCCGACCAGGAGCTGCTCGCACTATGCGTGAGCAGCCACTCCGCCGAAAAAGGTGCAGGGGAACTTGTGGGGCAGCCTTCGCCCGTAGCCCATCCATAAAAAGGAAACATGCGGAGCGGAGGTTCCCCCGATGGAGCCTTCGGTCAGACGCCTGGAACCTCCGACGAAACGCGATCAGATCACCAGCGCAACATCGAACGCTGCTAGTCCGTTATACGTGAAACCAATACGGTAGTCCACGGGAGTTCCCCCGTGAAAGTTGATTCCAGATGTCTCTCTTCGTCTTATTCCTGTGCAAAAAAGCCCACTCTTTACCTTCTAGTTGTGAAACTAGTGCATATGTCGCTTCTAGCCGCTCTACTCGACCGCTGAACCGTGTTGGCGATCCCTCATCCGTGTTGAGTACGCCGCGAATTTTGTGTCTAACTTCCGGAGATACCGGTGCGGTCCGAAGCCCCCGGAAAACCTTCATGGCTTCTTCCGTCTTTCCGTTCACGTAGAGTTGCCTTGCATACCAAAACTGGGTCGAATAATTTGCGTCGCCGTCCGTAAAGGCACGGCGCCAATGGTATTCCGCCTTCATACCCTCGGCCGGAAAGTGCTCTGTAATGAGTCGCGCTAATGCCGCATTAGTTCCCTTATCACCCGGGCGGTTTTCCAAACAGGTCTCCAGGGTCGACCGTGCAGCCGGTAGGTCATCCGAGAGCGTATATAATCGCGCCAAACCTTTTGCGATAAACGGACTAGCAGGATTCCCGCGGAACGCGCGGGCGAGTGACTCCATAGCCCTAACGTCGTCCTTAACCAGTCGGGCGAGTCGGGCTTCGGCGTCAAGCAAGTACTGGTCGTCAGGAAACCGCTGCAGGCCCGCTTCAAGTTCCTTTTCTAGAGCCCTAATAGAGGTGTCTATGCGGTCATCGCTGTCGGCGTCGCTCCTAAGTAGTTGTTGTAGTTCATCCAATCCCAACTTACACAAGGTATGGAACCCGTAGGACGAATCGGCATCCGCGGAGGTTAGACTCCGAGCGAGTTGTTTAGCCGAAGTGATGTGTCGTCCGTGTTCTATAGGATTATTTGAGCGTTTGGATCTCTCGAGTTCAAGCTCGGCGAGCGTATGCGTAATACTCTTATCATAAGGCGCCAGGCGTTCCGCCACGATGAGTAGGTCGTACGCAGCCGACAGATTAGGGTTTTCCCGTCTCATCTCAAAGATAGCATATTGCTGGTAGACGTAAGCGTCGTCCACAGAAATTTGTTGCGCCTTTCTGAATAGGGTTCGTATGAGTTTGGGGTCGTGGAATAACTGAAGCAACTCGCGCGCCCGGATAAGGCGACGGAACGCAATACGGTCGACGCTGTAGCCCACATCGATTGCATCGAGTAGACGCATATACAGATCGAATCTTTCATCAGGGGAGGTGAGGGCTCTTTCGAACACGGTCTCGGCGATCCACGGGTGTCGGGCTTGGTATGCCATGTCGCGTCCAGCGACGTAATCCAGTGTCTGAACGATTGACTCTAAGGGAAGAAAAAAACGTTCTTGGAAGGTCGAAAAGGACACACCGTGCACGCGATTCACCAAGCCAGCTCGAACGAGTACATCGAGGCGGTTTAGGCTGCAGATCGTGAGGTAAATGTTACGCGCGGTTTCCGGTTCGACTGAACAGTATTCGTCGTATATTATTTCTTCAAAAGTCCTCCCCATCGTTGCTTCGTGCAGGGCTACCAATAGTTGCCGACCTGCTTTTTCGGCAAATGCTGCGACCCGCTGCGCTTCCGTAAGTTCCTCAAGCAGACCCAGGGCTTTGTTCTTTTCCAACTTGGCCAGAAGGTCGGTAATTTCTGGCAGGGAAAGGTATTTCAAGTCAAATGAGTCATTCAAAAGGTTCTTCAAGGGCCCACATTCTACGTTCCACTCGTTAGCGCGCTCGGTGCAGATCACTGTGAACCGCTGTGATTCGCGCCGCGCGCGCCGCAATAGGTATGTGAGATCAGGCACGTGATCAACGGGTCTGTCGAGAAACAAGAACAGACGATCGTTGATCAAGTCCGCAATTTCCGCCACGGCGTCATACGGCAACCGCGCGGTACCCGAATAGTATAGGCAGGTCTTCGAAAAGGTCACGGCTGCTTCCCAGGCAAGCCTTTTGAGAAAAGTCGTTTTTCCTGCGCCGGCGTGGCCCTTGATCAGATAAAAGTCGCAACCGGTCGGTCGATCGACTTCGTCGAGCAGGATACAATCGCTGAGAATTGAGTCTGTCAACCTGCGGGGCGCGTCCAAATTCTGTTGAATTGGTGACCAACCGAGGCTGGCGCCCTTGTAGAACACGTCGGGACGAACCAGGGGACATGGCATGTCTTCACGGACGAAAGTCAGGTCACCCTGGAGAAGGGCTAGTGTGGGTTCCGAAAAGCTTCGGTCCGATTTGACGATCCTGCCTTCGAGCGGGTGGGCGGTCCGAGGCGTCGATACCGCGCGCAAGGCGGGAACCAAAGAACTGTCGACGGCAGCAATGAAATCGGCGAACGAACACGGAAGGGCGGTGATCTTCTTTGTTTCCCAAAAACGTTGTTGGCGGTCACTGACATTGGGGACTACAATATAGTAACGAGGACGGTCGATCCCCTCCTCGGAGAGTTCAAGTAGGATCTGCCGAACGTCTGGGTCTGCCAAGCTATGACCAATAAAGACTACAGTATAGTTGGTGGCGTAATATTTGACGCGTTCAAATAAACTGTTTCGGTTCTTTCGGTGGATTACGTACTGATCGGTGGTGAGAATCAATGGGATGGATAGGTCGGCATGTCGGGATCTGCAGCCGTGCAGTTTGACGTACGGGAGAGAAGTAGGGGTTCGCAAGCTCGCATCGACTCGATCGGAATTTTTGTAGAAAGGGACTAACTCCTGGGCGGGCTGTTTGCAGTCCCGGTATGCGTGTTCGATAAGGAGGTCATAATTTGTGGTAGCAAGAGCAGCCCAACGAAACGTGGGAATCAAGCGATGGAAGGCTGCAGGTTGAAAATCGCGAAACGTGTCGTAGATGAAGGTTTGAACAGTGGTGAGGTCGGTTTCGGATATGGCCAATTCGGCGATTACGCCTAGTGGTTTATCAGCGTCCTCGCCACCGAGGAACTTATCGGCCAGGGCGACGGACAAGTCGTTGGTCGTAGGTAGTGGTCTACCTTCGGGCGTGTTAGCGCCCAAAGAGGCGCCGGCACCTAGAAACAACATTACCGCTCCGTCGCGGATTTGCGTGATGAGTGTGGGTGGAAGTTGCATGTCGTCAGCCGCGGCGCGCCACAACGGGTTACGCCAGCCGCGGCGCGACCTTCTCGGTGAGCAGCCGGATGGAGCTGATGACCTGTTCGTGGGGGATCTGGCCGCCGTGGTTGACGTCGAGGATCATGCCGGTCAAGCCCGTGCGTTCACGGAACTCCTCGATGCGGTCGATGACCGACTCGGGCGAGCCGTAGATGACGCGGGTGCGCAGGAACGAGTCGTAGTCTGCCAAGTACGCCTGGGCCTGGGCCACGCGGTCGGCGGCGTTCATGGCGGTGGCCTCGGCGATGACGCGGTGGAGGTCGTGCTCCACGCTGGCGCGGGGTATATCCCGCGCGGCGGCTTCCGACTCGGCGATGAAGATGGGCACGCGCACGTGGACCTCGGGCGGCTCGGCATGGCCCGCGGCCTGCCATTCCTCGCGATAGATCTGCAGGCGGTCCTCGTAGTAGTCGCCCATGAACCACAGCACCACGTTGAACCTGCTGCGGGCGGAGTGCGCGAAGCCCTCGGGCGTGCGCACCGCCATGTAGATGGGGGGATAGGGTTGCTGGAGGGGCCGCGGCGAGATGCTGACGTCGTGGTAGGAGTAGTAGTCGCCGTCGAAGGAGAAGGTCTCCTGGGTGAAGGCGCGCATGACGATCTCGAACGACTCGGTGAAACGCGCCGTGCTTTCCGAGTAGGGGATGTTGAAGCCGTCGTAGAACTTGGGGATGCTGCTGCGGCCGACGCCGAAGTCGAACCTTCCGTGGCTGATGTGGTCGATGGACGCCACCTCTTCGGCGATGCGCAGGGGATTGCCCAGCGGCAGTACCTGCACCGCCGTGCCGATGCGCACGCGTTTGGTGCGCGCGGCGATGGCCCCGGCCACCATCATGGACGCGGACAGCACCGAGGCCTTGGGCCGGAAATGGTGCTCGACGATCCAGATGGAATCCATCCCCATGGATTCGGCGGCATCCACCTGGTCGAACAACTCGTCGAAAGCCAGGGTCTGCGTCCGACCCTCGCGCACGTGACAGTCAACCAACAAGCCGAACTTCATCAAGTCATCCCCGTTGCACGGCGCGACGTACCCATCGCACGTTCGTCGCCGTCGTCCGTTGTCTGCCCGCGCGGACCGACACGGGGGCGGGTCTGAAACCCACCCCCGTGCGTTGGCCGCGGAAGCTCTTTTCGCGTTGTGTATGCCCGGCCGTGCCGAGACAAGCCCTTGGACCCCTTGGAATTACGCTGCCTGCAGGTCCCTGTAGTGGAAATCCTTGGAGATGGGCGCCAGTCCGCCGGCGATGACCGACCAGCTTTCCCCGGCATCGTCGCTGCCATAGACCTCGCCGCTGGTGGTGGCGGCGAAGACCGAGACCGAATCGCCTACCGCTTCCAGGCACAGCGCCTCGATGCTCGCCTGCAGGCGGTCCGGGAGCCCGTTGCGCAGGATCTCCCAGGTGCGCCCGCCGTCCATGCTGCGCGAGATGCGCGCGCCGGCGGAGTGGGTCCTTCGCCACTGGCCCGGGTTGTACTGCGCCGCGCTCAGGAACATCATGTCGGGATTCAGCGGGTTGAGCACGCATCCGTCCGGATAATCGCCGTTCTCGCACGGCCGCACGAGCCGCTCTTCGAAGTTCTTTCCGCCGTCGTCCGAGACGTACAGACCACGTCCGGTGACCTCGTACAAACGATCGGAGTCCTGCGGGTGGATCACCAGCCTGTGGGCGTCCTCGTAGATCCCGAGAAGCTCCTCGAAGGACTCGCCGCGGTCCCGGCTCCTGAGGAGGCCCCCCACCTCCACGCTCACGTAGACGGTGTCGGGGTCATGCGGGTCGAAGTTGATGTGCTTGGCGTGGGCGATGTGCGGCGGCACCGGGAACTTCCAGTTGGGCACGCTGGGGACCGACCGCAGCGCCGGCAGCTCGGTCCAGTGCTCGCCCAGGTCGTCGCTGCAGAACAGGTGCGCGGGCTCGGTGCCGGCGTAAAGCCGGGTGCGGCCGTTGCTGCGGGACGAATTGATGCTGTAGACGTCCAGCTCGGTGAGCCCGTTCTCGCGCGCCTCCCAGGTGGCGCCGTGGTCGCCGCTCACATGCAGCCCGGCGTGAAACGCCCCGACGAAGAACATGCCGCTCTCCGGCTCCTGGTGAATCGCGCTGATGTGCTTGTCCTCCAGCATGTGGCGGGCGACGCGCCAGCCCGCGCCGGAGTCGCGCTCCAGGACCGCGATGCCTTTGCGCGTCCCCACCCACAGTTCGTCGGAGCGGGAGGGGGACGAATACATGGTCGTTCCGCCGTGGGACAGTGCGATGGACATGGCTGTGCCTCCTTCGAGAAACGGTTCCCGGTCGCGCCCTGACAGACGGTCGTTGACGGGCGCGGAAACCCCGCAGGTGAAAGCGAAACCGACGCGTGATACCGTCCGTCTATGCAAGGCGGTACACCTTCGCTATGGTGGTGTCAAGCTTTGCCGGACGGAGCCGGCAGGCGGGAGAGCAGGCTGTGTCAATACTCCGCTCGGCTACGCCATGGCACTGAACCCCCCGAACCGTCATTCCCGCGAAAGCGGGAATCCAGGGGTGGGGAGGCGGGGAAACGCCGCTATAGCGCCCCGCCACCTCCCCTGGATTCCCGCTTTCGCGGGAATGACGGATTAGACTTTCGTCGCTGGGAAGTGGTGTGTTGACACAGCCTGTTTCGCGGGAATGACGATCCGGGGGATGCCTCTCTCAGGTGGTGTTTTGACACAGCCTGTTCTACGGAATGACGGTTCGGTGCGTTGGCACCTCGCGGAAGATGGCAGGAGACGGGATGCAAGTCACACGGCTACGGGTGCTTTACGGGGTTCTCGGCGAGGGGAGTGAACGCGTGGCGCGCGACCCCACCGGGTATCTGGGGATCGAGCAGGGGATCTACCGGCGCCACGGGCTGGAGCTGGCCTGGGACCACGTGCAGGGGACGGAGGAGCGCAACCAGGCGCTGGCGGACGGCGATGCCGACCTGTCCCTCGTCATCGGGCGCGCGTCGCTCCAGCATTTCCTGCGCACCGGGGCCACGCGGCTAGTCGGCTCGTGCATGAACAGCAGCCCCTACGTGCTGATGGCCCCGGCCGGGATACGCGAGCTCCCACACCTTGAGGGCAAGGTGCTGGCATGCCGCCGCGTCATCGCCGAGACGGCGCCCTTGGCCGAGACGTTTCGAAGTCTCGGCCGCCTTGAACTGGGAGCCGACCTGGGCCTCGATACGGTGGACACCGATCAGCACGCGCTGGATCGGCTCACGGAGGGGTCCGCGGGCGCGGCGCTGTTGCCGCGGCCTTTCGACTTCGTCGCGCGCGAACGGGGCTTCCTGCCGCTCGCCGGCTGGCCGGTGGTGGCGGACGATCCCATGCCCATTACCGTCGAAACGATGGCCGTGCGGCTGAGCGAGAAAGGCGGCATCATCGCGGCGTTCCTGGCCGCGCACCGGGAGGCGGTCCGCTATCTCCAGGGGCATCGGAGCGAGACCCTCGCGATGCTCGGCCGGGTGTTCGGCTATGCGCCCGATCTCGCGGCCGTGCTCTACGATGAGTACCTCGTGTTGCTGGACCCGCGTCTGACCGTCGACCTCCCGCAGGTGGAGAGACTTGTGCGCCTGACCGCGCCTGACGCGGGCGTCGGCGTGTCCGAGCTGGCGTCGCGCTGGCTCGTGCCGGGAGCGGCCAGCCCCGAGGCGCCAGTCGCCGGCGCCTGAGCGCCCGATGCTCCCCGAGCTTGTCGCGGTCGTTGCGGCCGCCATGTATGCCGTGAGTTTCATCGTCGCGCGCCGGGGCCTGCTCTACTCCACCCCCGCCACCGTGACGGCATTCTCCATGGTGTTCCAGGCCGGGATCTTCAGCGTGGCGGTGGCGGTTCGGGGGATGCCCGACTTCAGTTGGTACGCGGTGGCGCTGATGGTCGCCGCCGGCAGCCTGCAGCCCTTCGTGCGCCAGTTGACCTATCGAGGCATGCAGACCATCGGCGCCGCCCGGAGCGGCTCGCTTCGGGCCACTCACCCCTTCTGGGCCGGCATCATCGCGATCTCGTTGCTGGGGGAAGAGCTGACGCTGCCCGTGTTCCTCGGCAACGTGACGGTCGTCGCCGGTATCGCGGCCATTTCGCGGGAGGGCGCCAAGACCACCGACGAGAGAGCAGAGAGCCCCGGGTGGTACGTCCTCGTACCCCTGGCCGCCGCGGTCATGGCGGGCATCGCCTTTCCCTTGCGGCGGGCCGCGCTGACCCTGACCCCCGAGCCGGTCTTCTTCACCGCCGTCACCGGCACGGTGGGCTTGGCCCTGCTGGGAATCACCCAGGCCGTGCCGGGGCTGGCGCAACGCTACGTCTGGGACCGGCGGGCGTTCTGGGCCTTTGTCACGGCGGGGCTCTTCGAGGGCGTCTCCGCCGGCGGCATCCTCTACGCCCTCAACGCCGGCGAGGTCATCGTCATCGCCCCCATCACCGCCACCCTCCCCATGTGGATCCTCCTGGGCACCGTCATCTTCCTCCGGGACATGGAGCGAGTGACCCGCGCCACCGTGCTCGGGACGGTGCTGGTGGTGACGGGGATCATCCTGGTGTCGGTGGCGCGTTGACGCCAACCGTCACGGCCGCGCCAGCTCGAAGTCGATCTCCCCCTGAAACAGCTTCACCCGCGACACACGGACCGTGACCGGGTCGCCCATGCGGAAGCTGCGGCCGTGGTTCTGGCCCTTGATGAGGTGGGCGGTGTCGTAATAGCGGTAGAAGTCGTCCTCCAGGGACTTGAGGCTCACCAGTCCTTCCACGAACCAGCGGTCCAGCTCGACGAAGAAGCCGAAGTTGGTGAGGTCGGTGATGACGCCGGTGTGTTCCTGGCCGATCTTGTCGGTCATGAACTGGGCCTTCTTGAGGTCCACCATCTCGCGCTCGGCGTCCATGGCCAGGCGCTCGCGCCGGGAGCTGTGGTCGGCGGCCTCGCGCAGGTAGGCGTCGAGGTCTTCGCGGGTGCCGGCATCGAGCTTGGGGCCGGCGGCGCGGTCCAGGAGCCGGTGGACCATGAGGTCGGGGTAGCGGCGGATGGGCGAGGTGAAGTGCAGGTAGGCGTCTGACGCCAGGCCGAAGTGGCCGGTGTTCTCCCGGTCGTAGAAGGCCTGCTTCATGGAACGCAGCAGCATGCGGTTCAGCACGCGTTCCTCGGGCTTGCCGCGGCACGCTTCCAGCACGCGCTGAAGCTCCCCGGACGAGATCTTCTCCTCGCTCCGGTGGAGCCGGTATCCGAGGGTGGAAAGGAACGGGCCTATGGCGTCCAGGGTGTCCTCGTCGGGTCCTTCGTGCACGCGGTACACGCACGGGAACTTCCGCTTCCGCAAGTGGCCGGCCACGGCTTCGTTGGCCGCGATCATGAATTCCTCGATCATGCGGTGGGCGATGGTGCGTTCGGCGCGCCGGATGTCGACGGGCACGTTGTCGTCGCCCAGCACGATCTCCGTCTCCGGCAGCTCGAAGTCGAGGCTCCCGCGGGCGCGCCGCCGGTCCATGAGGAGGCGCGTCAATTCCTCCATGGCGCGCAGGGAGTCCATCAGCGCCGGGTACTTCGCGCTGGCGGCGGCGTCCCGGTCCACCAGCATGCGCGCCACCTGGGTGTAGGTGAGCCGGGCCGCGCTGCGGATCACCGACGGGAAGATCTCCACCCGTTCGACTGCGCCCCGGCGGTCGATCTGCAAGAGCGCCGTGCGCGTGAGCCGGTCCACCCCCGGCTTGAGGCTGCAGATGCCGGTGGACAGCGCCGGCGGCAGCATGGGTAGGGCGCGGTCCGGGAAGTACACGCTGGTGCCGCGTTCATAAGCCTCGGCGTCGAGAACGGAGTCCCGCGGCACGTAGTGGGCCACGTCGGCGATGGAGACGTAGAGTGCGTAGCCGTCGTCGGCGGTGCGCTCCAGGCCGACGGCGTCGTCGAAGTCGCGCGCGGTCTCGCCGTCCACGGTGAAGGTGGTGAGGCCGCGCAGGTCGCGGCGTCCGGCTGGGCTCCGCGGGACACCGGCCGCGGCGTGGCGCCCGGCCTCCTCAAGGGCTTCGTCCGGGAAGTCCTCGGGCCAGCCGTAGCGGAAGATCACCGCCCGGGCCTGGACCTCGGGGTCGTCGGGCGCCCCCAGCACTCGTTCCAGACGCGCTTCGGCGGGCGTGTAGCCGCCGCCGTAGCGGGTCATCTCCACCGCCGCCACCTGGCCGGGCTCGAGCGGTCCGGGCGCCTTCAGCGGGATGGCGGGCGCCACACGCGGGTCCATGGGCACCACCACGGTACGGTCGCCCTCGGTCTGCACGACGCCCACCAGGCGCCGCTGGCCTCGCTCCAGGACCTCGACGACGTGTCCCTGGCTGTCGCCGTGGCGCTTCTTCTCCGGGCGCACCAGCACCCGGTCGCCGTGCATCACCCGGCGCATCTCCCTGCGGCTGAGGTAGATGTCCTCCATGCCCTTCTGGTCCGGCACGACGAAGCCGAAGCCGTCCGGATGCCCCTGCACCACGCCCGACACGAGGCTCGCGGCCTTGGCCAGGGTGTAGTGGTTCTTGTGGAGGCGGATGACGGTGCGTTCGTGGACCAATTCCTTGAGGGCGTCCGCCACCGCTTCCCTTGACGCCTTGCCGAAGCCCTTGCGGATCTCGCGCAGGCTGAAGCGATGGCCCGGCTTGGCCCGCATCAGCGAGAGCACGCGGGGTTTGAGGTCGGTGGGACCGCTCATTCCCTCAGGCTTCTTCGTCGCCGTCAGGCTCCAACGCGGCAAGCTCGCCCAGGAGCCAGTCGTCACCGAGACCGGCGGGCCGGGGAATCTCCTCCAGCGGGACTTCTCCGGAAAGTGCCTCGATCACGTCGCGCGCCAGCGGGAGCGAATCCTCCAGCACGAGCAGCACGATGACGGCCTCGCGCGGGTCCACGGTGCGGATGATGCCGAGCAGTTCGTAGGACTCCACGATGAACTTGATGTAGGCGATGTCTTGCCGGCGCACCCGGAGGTAGAGTTCGTGGACGTCCATGTCTGCGGCCCGCGGTGCAATGAAGGGATGAGCGTGGCGCGGCGCCAAGGCGCTCGCCGGCGTCAACGGAGCAGTTCCATGAAGCCCCGCCCAATGCGCTTCCACAGGTTGCCGCCGTCGTCTTCGGCCCGTGGCGGCCGCTCCTCCGCGAGCTTGTTGTACATGTAGCGCACGAGTTGCGGCACGTCGGGTTGGATGGTGATGTCGGGGATGCGGCCCGCGAGCCGGAAGGGCAGACTGATTCCCTCGGCGTCGAAGAGATAGCGTACGTTGCGGTAGCGGCCGCTCAGGTCGCGGGAAAACGCCGGCGACAGCACGAGGGTCGCCAGAAGTTCCACTTGCCCGTCCGGGTTCAGCGAGCCTTTGCCCACGATGCTGTAGTCGCCCGAGACCAGCCGCATGTCGTCGCTGCGGACCTTGCCCTGGCGGATGGTGAAGCGGCCGGCGACGCTCTCGAAGGAAGTCCGGTCGTCGCGTACCAGGGAGAGGAAGGCGGGGCCGGCCGCGTCGATGCGGTCGATCCCTTCCACGGCGTCGAGCGTCGCGAGAACCCCACGGACCGGGTTGAAGTTGCCGAGGACGCCCTTGTCCAGGGTCATTCGGCCCTGTCCGTCCAGGTTCCGGACGAGAGACGGCCAGTCCGTGCCCGTGCTGTGGAAACGGCCTTCGAGACTCACGTTTCCGTTGATTGAATCCGCGGGATAGTGGGGAAAGAGCGCGAGCAGTCCGTTGGCGTCCAAACCCTCCGCGGCGGGCTGCAGCTCGACGTCGAAGCCCCGGCCGTTCCGGCTCGTGACGGTGCCATGGCCGTAAACCGCGCCACCCAAGGTCTCGACGGCAAGCCGTCGCACGGTCAAGGAGCCGCGGGTCCAGTGCACGAGGCTCTGCAGGTTCTGATAGGTGGAGCCGCCGACCTGGCCGCTGGCGGAGGCCAGGTAGCCTCGCACGGAGGCAATGCCTTCGTGCAGTTGGGCGGAGCCCTCGTGAACGACGTCGCTGAAGGAGTGCGCCCGATGCGCGGAGTCGCCGGTCACGTCGCCGAGGTTCAGGAGGTCGGAGTGGAGGCTGTAGTGCAGCGTGGGTCGGCTCAGGTTGACCAGCAACCCGCGCAGCCGCAGGTCCGACAGGCCCGAGCGCAACCGCAGGTCGCGTATCTCGATCTCGTCGCCGCGGAATACGAGCTCTCCCTGGAGCCCTTGCACGTTCCTGTTCGTGCCGGGCGGGCCGATGATGCGGGCGTCGGCCAGGCTCACGTTGCCGCGGAGAGTCGGCGGTTCGGTGCGCGGCCCCGACCGGTGCCCCAGCGCCAGCCGGACGCTCACGGACCCGTCGAGCTGGTAGTCCTTGGCCGCCGGGACGATTCCTTGCCATCCTGCCAGCGGCACGTCATCGGCCTGAACACGGAGTTGAACGAGGTGTTCCGGTTGTTGGACGATGACACCGGAGAACGGCACCTTGGCGTTGTGAAGCCGGGCTTCGGCTTCGTGGATCACCATGCGGTCCGGGCGAGCCCGCAAATTCATGGCCAGACGGGCCGAAACTCCCGGCGCCTTGAGGAACCAGTCGCCGTACTGGATGGTGTGGTCGTCCGCATCCATGGTGACCCGGATCCTCAGATCGTCCAGCGGTCCCTCCAGCGCGTTGGCCATGCGGATGGGCTCGTGGACTCTCAACCCCGCCGGCACCATTTGTTCCACCCAGGGCAGTTGTCTGAGTTGGTCGAGCTGGACGGGTCCCAGGTCCAACTCGCCCTTGGCCATGGCGCGGTTCCATGGCGACCCTCCGGAGAAGTCCACTTCGCCGGTCAGGCGGGCGTTGTCGGCCGGGGCGCCGAACAAGGCGCCCGTGATCTCCATCCCGGATACGCGCGGACGGTCGATCCGGCCCGTCACCCTCGCGCTGACGGTCAAGGGGCCAGAGGGGCGGAGGTAGGCCGGGAAGTGCGCTTCCAGGAACGTCCAGGCACGCGACACCAGGGTTTGCGGCAGCGACGCGGCGCGAACCTCCAGGTCCACCTCGTTCCGGCTCCACTCCGACAAGGGCGCCGCCGTGCCCACGGTGCCGGCCACGGAGAACGGGCGCGTGCCGTCCTCGGACAGCGCGCCGGATACCTCGACGCGGATGCGCTGTCCCCGCTGCCATTGGAGCGTTGCCGTCAGGTCCCGCAGGCGCAGTTCCTCGGCCTTCTCGGAGGAACGGTCCACCAGGTAGAGCTTGGCGCCCTGGGCATGAACCGCCGCACCGTTGGCGTGGGCCGACTTGAAACCAGCCTTGAGCGGCTGCGCGGGCGCGAGGATGTTGACGTCGCCGTACTCGTTGCGGATGAGCTGGATTTCCGGCCGGTCGAGGACCACGTCGGAAACGGTGGGCGCGCCAGTCAGGAGCGACAGCCAGCCGAGGGAGAAGGTGAGCTCGTGCGCGCGGATCAGGGGTGTGGCGGCGAACCGTGGATCGTCGGCAACGCGCAGGTCCGTGACCGTGATGCCCAGGCTTCCCGGGCGCCGGAACAACCGCAGCCGGACGGATTCAAACGCCACCGCGCGGCCGACGGCGTTTTCGATCTCCCGGCGTATGGATTCCTTGCGGTTTTCCAGGAAGGCTTCCTGTCCCACCACCGCCGCCACGCCCAGCATCGTCGCGAGGGACAGGAAGATCAGCAGTCTGGATGCCTTGCTTCTCATGCGACGCAGCATCCCGGCCTTGCCGCAGGACGATCCCCTCTTTTGTCCCGGCAGCCCGGCCTCGAAAAATTATTCCCGATACGGGAATACTGTTCCCGATACAGTGATCGGATCGCTTTCCCTTCAATTCCTATCGGATATTTTTGTCCGCCGGTCAAGAGTCCGCGCGTTCCACGATGGTGGCGATGCCCTGGCCCACGCCGATGCACATGGTGGCCATGCCGTAGCGGCTGCCGCGTCGCTTCATCTCGTGGATCAACGTGGTCAGGATACGCGCGCCGCTGCAGCCCAGCGGGTGGCCCAGCGCGATGGCGCCGCCGTTGACGTTGACCTTGTCCGGGTCGATGCCGAGTTCCTGGACGCACGCCAGGGACTGGGACGCGAAGGCCTCGTTCAGCTCCACCAGGTCCAACTGGTCCGCGGTCAGGCCCGCGCGCTTGAGCGCCTTGCGGCTGGCCGGAATCGGCCCGATGCCCATGAAGGCCGGGTCCACCCCCGCCACCGCCGACGCCACGATGCGCACCACCGGCCTGAGCTTGAGCGCCTCCGCCCGCTCGCGCGACGCCACCAGCAGCGCCGCGGCCCCGTCGGACAGCGGCGACGAGTTCCCCGCGGTGACGGTGCCGTTCCGGACGAAGGCCGGGCGCAGGGCGGCGAGCTGCTCCAGGCTGGTGTCCGGCCGCGGCCCCTCGTCGCGGCCGTGCACCACGGGGTCGCCGCGCCGTTGCGGCACCGGCACCGGGATGATCTCGTCGTCGAGCCGCCCCGCTTCCTGGGCCGCCACCGCGTTGCGGTGGCTCTTGAGCCCGAACGCGTCCTGTTGCTCGCGGCCCACCGCGTACTTCTCGGCCACGTTCTCGGCGGTCTCGCCCAGGCTGATGAGTGGGTACATCTCCCCCATGCGCGGGTTCGGAAAACGCCACCCGAGCACGCTGTCGTAGACCGTGACCTCGCCGCGTGCGAAGGGCACCGCTCCCTTGGGCATCACCAGCGGCGCACGGGTCATCATCTCGACGCCGCCGGCCACGAACAGGTCGCCTTCCTCGGCCCCGACGGCGCGCGCGGCCTGGTTGACCGCTTCGAGCCCCGAGCCGCACAGGCGGTTCACGGTGGCGCCGGGCACCGAGTCGGGAATGCCCGCCAGGAGCGAGGCGTTGCGCGCCACGTTGCGGCAGTCCTCGCCGGCCTGGTTGGTGCAGCCGAGGATCACGTCCTCGATGGTCGCCCGGTCGATGCCGTTGCGGGCGATGAGCTTGTCGATGACGTGCGCCGCGAGATCGTCCGGCCGGACGTCCTTGAGGATCCCGCCGTAGCGCCCCATGGGGGTGCGCGCGGCGTCGATGATGACGGCTTCTGGCATGGTTTCCCTTCCCGCGGCGGAGGCCTGGTCCTCCGTCGTGCAATGTCAAATTCCGGCTTCGCCGTGGCGGTAGAACCCGCGGCCCGCGCTTTCGCCGAGGCGGCCGGACGCCACCATCTTCCGCAACAGCGGCGCCGGACGGTAGCGGTCGTCGCCGGTCTCTTCCAGGAGCCCTTCGAGGACCGCCAGCACCTCGTCGAGGCCGACCTCGTCGGCCCAGCGCAGCGGTCCCTGGGGATAGTTGGTGCCCAGCCGGAGGGCGACGTCGATCTCCTCGGCGGTGGCGACCCCCTCGTCCAGGCTGCGCGCGGCCTCGTTGATGATCAGGCTCAGGATGCGCGGGAACACGAGGCCCGGCGCGTCCTTGACGACGGCGCTCTCCTTGCCCAGGCCTTCCACCAGGGCGCCGGCCGCCGCCATGGCCTCGTCGCCGGTGTCGAGTCCGCGCGCCAGCTCGATGACGTTGCGGCGCGCCAGCGGATGGAAGGTAGCGAAGCCGACGACCCGCTCCGGCCGGCGGCTCCAGGAGGCCAGCGTCGTGGTGGACCAGCGGATGCAGGAGCTGAGCACGAGCGCGGCTCCCGGCGCGGCCGCGTCGATCGCCTCCACCAGCCGCCGCTTCTCCTCGCTCCCGTGGGCGAGCGTGTCGACGACGACGTCGGTCGCCGGGTCCACCGCGTCCGGGCCGGCGCACCGTGCCGCGTTCAGGCCTTTGTCCAGGGCGAGCCGGAGCAGGTCCTCCGCCAGGCGGTTGCCGCCGAGGATGGCAACGCTACTTGGACTCATAGTTGTAGAAGCCTTTGCCGGTCTTGCGCCCCAGGTGGCCGGCCAGATACAGCTTCTGCTGCAGCGGGCTGGGGCGGAAGCGCGGGTCCTCGAAGAAGGCGTGGTAGAGGGTCTCGGTGGCGGTGAAGTTGATGTCGATGCCGATGAGGTCCTGCAATTCGAACGGGCCCATGCGGAAACCGCCGGATTCGCGCATGATCCGGTCCACCGTCTCCACGTCGGTGCCGCCGTCGCCCAGGATGCGCAGCGCCTCGTTGTAGAAGGGGCGCGCGATGCGGTTCACGATGAAGCCGGGCGTGTCCTTGGCGCGCACCGGGGTCTTGCCGAAGCGCCGGGTGATGTCCATGGCCTTGGCCACGGCGGCGTCGCTGGTGAGCTCTCCCTGCACCACTTCCACCAGCGCCATGAGCGGCGCCGGGTTGAAGAAGTGCATGCCCAGCACCCGCGTGGCGTCCTTCACCGCGCCGCCGATGGCGGTCACCGACAGCGAGGAGGTGTTGGTGGCCAGCAGGGTCTCGGGCCCGCACGCGGCGTCGAGCTTCTGGAACAGCTCCCGCTTGACCGGGAGGTTTTCGGTGGCGGCCTCGATGACCAGGACGGCGTCGGACAGATCCTCCAGCGCGAGCGAGCCCTGGAGGCGCGCCAGGATGCGCGCTTCTTCCTGCTCGTCGATGTTGCCTTTCTCGCGGCTGCGGCCGATGAAGCCACGGATGCGGCCGAGGCCGCGGTCGAGGAACTCCTGGGCGATGTCGTACACCACGCACTCGAACCCGCCCTGGACCGCCACCTGGGCGATGCCCGCGCCCATGGTGCCGGCGCCGATGACTCCGATCCTGTTCTCGTTCGCCATGCTCGGATTCCGCCCCGATCGTCCCTGACCTACTCGCCCTTGAACACCGGCTCGCGTTTTTCCATGAAGGCGCGTACGCCTTCGTCGTAGTCGGCGGTGCGTCCGGCGATCTCCTGGGTGCAGGCTTCGTACTCGAGCTGCGCCTCCAATTCGGCGTACATGGAGCGGTTGAGGGTGCGCTTGATCAGGCCGGCGCTGCGCGGCGCGCGCGCGAGGCGCTCGGCCATGGCGCGGGCCTCCGCCGCCAGCTCCGCCACCGGCACCACCTTGGTGACGAGCCCGTGGCGCAGCGCGTCCCGGGCTTCCAGCGGCTCTCCCAGAAGGAACAGCTCGGTGGCCTTGCCGAGGCCGATGAGGCGGGGCATGAAGTAGCTGCCGCCGCAGTCGGGGCCCAGGCCCACGCGCACGAACGCCTCGATGAAGCGCGCGTTCTCCGAGGCGATGCGCAGGTCGCACGCCAGCGTGAGGTTGCAGCCCGCCCCCGCGGCCACGCCGTTGACGGCGCAGAGCACGATCTTCTCGGTCCGGCGGATGGCCAGGATGATGGGGTTGTAGCGCTCCCTGAGAGATTCGCCCAGAGAGCCCTTCTTGTCCGGCGAGCGCTCCTTCAGGTCCTGGCCGGCGCAGAAGGCGCGCTCGCCCGCGCCGGTGAGGACGAAGCAGCGCACCGCCTTGTCGCGATTGCCGTCCCTGAATGCGTCCAGCAGCTCGCGGTTCATCTGCGGGGTGAAGGCGTTGAGCGCCTGGGGGCGGTTCAGCGTGATGGTGGCGATGCCGTCCCGCTTGTCGTAGAGGATCGTCTCGTAGCTCATTTTCCCTTGAACTCGGGCTTGCGCTTGTCGAGGAACGCCTTCATGCCCTCGCGGCGGTCCTCGGACGCGAACAGCGTGTAGAAGGACTTGCGCTCGAAGGCGAGCCCTTCGTCCAGCGGCGCGTTGGCGGCCTTGAGGATGGCTTCCTTGGCGAAGCGGACGGCGATGGGCGGCTTGCGCGCGATGGCGTGGGCCATGGCCTTGGCCTCGTCCAGCAGCACCTCCACCGGCACCACCTTGTTGACCAGCCCGGAGCGCTCGGCCTCGGCCGCGTTCATGAACCGGCCCGTGAGCACCAGCTCCATGGCCTTGTGCTTGCCCACCAGGTGCGTCAGCCGCTGGGTCCCTCCGGAGCCCGGGATGACGCCCAGGTTGACCTCGGGCTGGCCGAAGACGGCCGACTCCGAGGCGATGATGATGTCGCAACTCATGGCCAGCTCGCAGCCGCCGCCCAGGGCGAAGCCGCTCACCGCGGCGATGACCGGCTTGGCGAGGTGGTTCAGGCGGTCGCGCAGCACGAGCCGGTCGTGCGCCGTGCCCGCGAACGGGGTGGCGTCCACCATCTCGTTGATGTCCGCGCCCGCGGCGAACACGCGTTCGCCCCCGGTGATGACGAAGACCCGTACGGAGTCGTCGCGGTCGAGCTCCTCGAAGGCCGTGCACAGGTCCTTGCACAGGCCGTAGGAGAGGGCGTTGAGTTGTTTCGGGCGGTTGAGCGTGGCCACGGCCACGGGGCCGTCGCGGTCCAGGATGATGTTGTCGAAGGTCATGCTACGGGGCAGCTATACACCATAGGTCGGGTGGTTTCAATTCGCGCCCGGGACACCACACTAGTGATTTCATTGACTTGAAAATCCCGATCTGACAACATCGGTGCTCATGCCGAACGGTCCTGAATCACGCACCGCCCACCACGACGAGAAGCTGCAGGGGATCCTCAAGACGTCCGCCGCGATCTTCGCGGAGAAGGGGTTCGACGGCACCTCCATCCGCGACATCAGCCGGGCCACGGGGATGAGTCTGGCGGGACTGTATTACTATTTCCGCACCAAGGAAGAGTTGCTGTGCCTGATCCAGGAGCGTTGCCTGGTGACGTTGCTGGAAACTGCGCGGAAGATCGAGACATCCGGAAAAGCACCCCGCGAGAAGGTCGCCCTGTTCGTCCACAACCATCTCGGTTTCTTTCTGCACAACATGAACGAGATGAAGGTGATGTCCAGGGAGGACACGGCGCTGACGGCGGACTACGAGAAGCGCATTCTCGAGCTGAAGCGGCGTTACGTGAAGGCCTTGGTGGACCTGGTGGAGGAACTGCAACGGAACGAAGGTGCGCCCAAGCTCAACGTCCGCGTGGCGGCGCTGGCGCTCTTCGGCATGATGAACTGGGTCTACACCTGGTACAACCCCAGCCGGGACCCTTCGCTCGAGGGTCTCATCGAACAGGTGCTGCGCATCTTCTTCTTCGGCGTGCTCCACGGGGAGGCGGAGGGCGAGGGAGCGGAGGACCGTCTGCGCCGGTCTTTCCTGCCGGACGACAAGAGCTTCGTGCTCTGGCCCGGGTCGTGAGCCGCCGAGCCGACCCCGTCAGGCGGCGGCGCTGGGGCGTTGGCTGACGCGTTCGTACCAGTCGGTGGCGTGGCGGCACTCGGGAGGCAGGCTCATCTTGATCCAGCCGGCGAAGTCCACGGTCACCTGCGCGGTGATGTCGGCGATGGTGTAGCGTTCGCCGGTGACGAAGGGATGGTCGGCGAGTTGCCGGTCGAGGTCGGCGAAGAAGCGCTCGACGCGGGCGCGGCCGCGCTGCACGAGTTCGGGAATCTGCTCGGCGCCGTCCGGGCCGGTGAGCGCCCGGCCTTTGAGTCCCCTGGCCTGGTTGCGGAACGCTTCGGTGACGGCGAGGAAGCCGTCGATCTCGAAGCGGTGCTCCCACATGGCCACGCGCGCGCGGTCGCGCGCGTCCACGCCCATGAGCGGCGGCTCGGGACGGGTCTCTTCCAGGTAGCGGCAGACGGCGACGGCTTCACTGACGGTGGTGCCGTCGTCGAGTTCCAGCACCGGGACGGTGCACCAGGGGTTCAGCTTGCGGAAGGACTCGGTGAGGTGTTCGCCGTTGCGCAGGTCCACCTGGACGGTGGGGATGTCCAGGCCTTTCTCGGCGATGAAGATGCGCACGCGGCGCGGGCTCGGGGCGGTGCTGCAGTCGTAGAACTTCATGGGACGGTTATACCGGAGTTCGGGCCGGAATGCCGTACTGCCGCAGCGTGGTTTCGAGCGTCGGGCGGCCGAGCCGGAGGCGGCCGTCGTTCAGGAGATACGAGAACAGGTAGCCGGCGCCGAGCATGAGGATGCCGATCAGGAAGCAGTACATGACGGCCCGGTCCGGGTAGGAGTCCTTGAGGTAGCCCACGTAGAGCGGGCCGAAGATGCCCGCCGCCGCCCAGGCCGTGAGGACGACGCCGTACATCTTGGACATCTTCTCGGTGCCGAAGACGTCCAGGATGTAGGGCGGCATGGTGGCGAAACCGCCGCCGAAGCAGAGCAGCACGTAGCACACCAGCACGGAGAAGACCCACGGGTTCTCCTCGGTCATCAACACGCCGAACACCACCATCTGGCTCGCCAGCAGGATGCGGAAGACCTTGACCCGGCCGATGCGGTCGGACAGGAGGCCCCAGAACAGCCGCCCCACTCCGTTGCACACGGAGCTGGCGGCGATGAGCGTGGCGCCGTACTCCGCCAGCACCGCGGGCTCGACGGTGGGGTCCGCCAGACCCCAGACCTCCTGCAGCAGCTCGGACTGGAAGCTGATGACGGAGATGCCCGCGGCGATGTTGAAGAAGAACACGATCCACATGATGATGAACTGGCCGGAGCTCAGGTAGGGCAGGGTGGACTCCGGCTCGTCCGGTTCCAGGTGCGGAACGGACGCACCCGCGTTCTTCGCCGGGGCCACGGGGTCGCTCAGGGCCAGGCTGCAAGGCAGCAGTATGCCGGCGAAGATGATGCCGAGCCACAGGAAGACGTGGGCCAGGTCGCCCTCGGTGCGCACCACCAGGAAGGGCGCCAGCCCCTTGCTCAGGAGCAGCGCGCCGATGCCGAAGCCCATCACGACAATGCCCGTGACCAGGCCCTTCATGTCCGGGAACCACTTGGCCACCGTGGCCACCGGGGTCACGTAGCCCAGGCCGATGCCGGCGCCGCCGATGACGCCGTAGCCGAGATAGAAGAGCGGCAGGTAGTCCAGCCACAGCGCGGCGGCGGCGATCACGTACCCGCCCGAGAACATCAGGCTGCCGGTAAGCGCCAGCCGCCGGGGTCCCAGCCGCCCCAGCGCGGAGCCGGCCCAGGCCGCGGACGTTCCCAGGGAGAAGATGGCGATGCTGAAGGCCCAGGCTGTCTCGGTGTGCGTCCACCCGGACTGGTGCACCAGCATGGTCTGGAAGAAGCTCCAGGCGTAGACCGTCCCGAAGCATATCTGCAGCATGGTGCAGAAGAATGCGATGGCGGCTCGGTGAATGCGCACCTCGCTATCCCTCCCGTCTCGCGGCTATCCGGTGGCGTCCGCCGCCGGGGGCGGCTCGTCCGATGGGGTCCGGCGTTGCGACAGGTGCAGGAGCAGGCGCGCCAGTTCCCCGGCCTCGTCGTCCCGCGCGAGAATCCGTTGGTCTTCGGCGCCGTTGGCGTCCTCTTCCTTGGCCAGCTTGACGGCGAAGGCCAGAAGTTCGCCCAGCGGCCTGGCGGCCAGGTTGACGAACCATATGGAGCCCAGGACGCCCACCACCAGCAGGATGGAGATGAGGTACACCTGCTGGCCGATGGCCCGTTGGATCTTGAGGCCGATGACGTCCAGGTCCATGCCCACGTGCACGGTGCCCGCGAATCCTGCCAGGATCGGGCTGCCCACCTCCACGAAATCGCCCATTCCCGGCAACTGCCTGTTCACCGCCTTGGTCTCGTTGGGGTCGCTGTTGAGGATGACCTCGGGAATGCCGGGAACGAAGGTGTGGGCCAGGAACTCGCCGGTGTCGCTGGTGATGTAGACGTAGCGGATGCCCTGGATCTCCACGAACTGGTCGATGAGCGACTGGAGCGTGGCGAGGTTGCGGTTGAGCAGGATGTCCACGCTGGCGTCGGCGATGGTCTTGGCGATGTTGCGGCTGTTGCTCTCGTACTCCGCCGACAGGTGGGTCTGCACCGTGTAGATGGTCAGCGCCGAGGTGGACAGCACGATCAGGCCGAAGAGCCCGAAGATGCCGAACTGGGTCTTCTGAAAGAGCTTCCTGATCTTCATGATCACCCGAACTTGGCTTTCCAGTCGTCCAGGGTGACGAACCGGCCTCCCTCGACGACCGTGTAGTAAACCTTCTGCAGCCCCTGCCGGCGCTCCGGCCCGAAGGACACGGCCTCGCCGATGCCCAGGTCGTAGTCGCGCACCGAGAAAACGGCCTCCTCCAGGCCGCTTCTGTCCGGTCTGCCCTTGAGACGCCGGAGAATCTCCACCAGCAACTTGGCGTCCAGGAACCCTTCCAGGCTCACGAAGCTGTGGGGAAACGGCTTGTAGGCCTCCTTCACCAGCTCCTTGGGCACCTGGGGATCGTAGCGCGCCATCAGCTCGCGGTACTCCTTGACGGCCGCGATCGAGGTGTCCTCGTAGCTGGGCACCACCTGCGAGTTCACCAGGTACCGGGCGTAGGTATCGGGGTCGTCCTGCCCTTCCGACAGCAGGTTGAGCAGGTTTTCGCTGCCGACGAAGGAGAGGTTGGCGATGGGGACGCGCAGGCCCAGGTCCACGGCGTCGCGGGCGAAGCCGGCGCAGGCGGCGTAGGCGCCGACGCAGATTACGGCGTCGGGAGAGGCCTTCTTCAGGATCTCCACCTGGGCCCGGAAGCTGCCCGTGAACCGCGACCCCCGGCGGTACGTGGCCTCGCCGACCATCTCGATGCCGTGCTTCGCCAAGGCTGCCCGCACCCCCGCCCAGCCGCTGCGGCCGTAGGCATCGGCCTGGTAGAACATGCCGATGCGTTCCCGGCCGATGCGCACGAAGTTGTTCACGAGGCCGGCGGTTTCCTGGCGGTAGGACGCCCGCAAATTGAAGGCGAACTCCCCGTAAGGCGGCTCCCGCTGGGGCTGGGCGCCGGTGAAGGGGAAGAACAGGTAGACCCGCTGGGCCTGGAACTTCTTCAACATCGGCAGAACGCGGGTGACGGTGGGGGTGCCCACGTAGCCGAAGAGCAGGAAGACCTGGTCCTCCAGCATCAGCTTCACGGTGTTCTCGACGCAGGGATCGGGCTGGTAGCCGTCGTCATAGAGCTTCAGCGCGATCTTGCGGCCGTTGACGCCGCCGTTCTCGTTGACGTGGTTGAAATAGGATTTGGCGCCGCGATAGAGCTCGGTACCCAGGCCGCGGGAGGGGCCGGAGAAGGCGGCGGACACGCCCAGCACGATCTCGCCGTCGGGTCCGATGCCTCTCATCGCGGCTGCTCGTGCGCCCGCGTTCATGGAGTGGAGCCAAGGCGGCGCCAGCATCGCCGCGAGCCCGGCGCGGACGAATGTTCTGCGTGTCAGGCCCGCGCGCGCGGCCGGAGCGGTCCGGCCGTCTCTACCGGTAGGACTCCGCGTATCCACAAGCAGCCTCGCTTTCCTGAAGTCCGATGCGATGGGAAACCGCGGTTTGCGTGGAGGACAACTGCTCCGCAGGTTAACCGCAAATATCAAATTGAATCAATCGTCTTAGAAAGACCGCAGCAACTCCAGGGTCTCGCGGTCTTCCTTCAGGTCCTTGCCTTTCGGGGTCTCCAGGCACATGGGCAGGCCGAAAAAGCGCTTGTCGTTCATCAGCAGGCGGAACGGCTCCACGTCCAGGTGCCCTTTGCCGATGATCTCGTGGCGGTCCACCCGGCAGTCCAGTTCCTTCTTGGAGTCGTTCAGGTGGAAGGCGGCGAGCAGCTTGACGCCGACGACCTCGTCGAACTCCGTGAAGGTGCGCTCGTATCCCTCGCGGGTGCGGATGTCGTAGCCGGCGGCGAAGGCGTGCTGGGTGTCGAAGCACACCCGGAGCCGGTCGCTTTCCCTGGCGCTGTCGATGATGTTGCGGATGTGCTCGAAGCGGTAGCCCAGGTTGCTGCCCTGGCCTGCGGTGATCTCCAGCGCCACGCGCACCTTGAAGCCCTTGCAACGGCGGTGGATCGCGTCCAGCGAACGCGCGATGGTGCGCAGGCCCGCGCGTTCGCCCGCGCCCGTGTGGGCGCCCGGATGGGCGATGAGACAGGGGATGTCCAGGGCCTCGCACCGCTCCATCTCGTCCACGAACGCGGCCACGGACTTCTGCCGCAGCTCCCGGTCGGGCGCGCCGAGGTTCAGGAGGTAGGAGTCGTGCGCCACCACCGTGTGCACCCCGCTGGCCTTCTGCGTGTCCTTGAAGGTGCGCACGTCCTCGTCGCTCAAGGGCTTCGCGGCCCACTGCCGCGAGGACTTGGTGAAGATCTGGACGGCTTCGCAGCCCACGCTGTCGCCCGCGTGGAGCGCGTTGTGAACGCCGCCGGCGATGGACATGTGGGCTCCCAGAAGAGGTCGGTCCTTGGGGGGTGTCTTCTTGTCGGGGGCGGGGGCCATGGTCGGTGTTGTACCACAAGCCCGCCGCTCACTTCATCCTCGGAGGAAGGGGTGCCATTGCGTCGCGCGGGCCGCGGGCAGACGCGTGTCCGAGTTTGCCACGCGCGGCGCTTTGCAGTATCTCAACACATCCACCAACGAGGAGGTCCGCCATGGCCAACTGGCTTCTGAAGACCGAGCCCAGCGTCTACTCTTTCGCCGACCTGCAGCGGGACAAGAGCACCATCTGGGACGGCATCAAGAACAACCTCGCCTTGAAGCACCTCGCCACCGTGAAGAAGGGCGACCGGTGCATCATCTACCACACCGGCGGCGAGAGGATCTGCGTCGGCGTCGGTACCGCCACCACCGGTGCGTATCCCGACCCCGAGAAGGATGACCCCAAGCTCCTGGTCTTCGACATCAAGGTGGGCAAGGCGCTGAAGCGCGAGGTGTCGCTGGCCGAGATGAAGCTCAACCCCCAGCTCGAAGGCTTCGACCTGTTCCGCCTGGGGCGGCTGTCTTTCGTTCCGGTGAGCGACGCCCACTACGACGTCATCATGGAGATGGCCAAGGGCTGAGCGCCCGGCCATGGCACTTGTCGCATCCGCCACCGAGCGGCAACAGGAACCCCGACAGGAGAGAACCCATGAAGAAGGCAGACTTCCGCCAGTTCTACCGCGACGCTCATGCCGTCGACTGCCTAAGCGAGCGCGAGAAGATATTCCTCGGCCTCGCCGTTGCCATGACGCGCAACTGCGATCCCTGAGTGGACCGCCGCCTTGCGGACGCAAGGAAAGCAGACATTCCCGAGGAACACCTCGACGCCGCGGTGGACGTCATCGCCGCCGTGGACGCCGGCATCCTCCAGTCCCTCAACCAGCGCATCAAGCAGCGTCACAAGGAACGGGAATAACCCGTTCCACGGGCCGGCCGCGTCCTTGAAACCCGCCCTCCGAGGTGGTAAAGGTCTAGGTCCCACAGTGGTCGCATAGCTCAGTCGGCTAGAGCGCTTGCCTCACATGCAAGAGGTCGCAGGTTCGAGTCCTGCTGCGACCACCATCCCACTTGTTGCGGGACACCCTTGACATTCGCTTCTGAAGACTGCATATAGAAGGTGTCTCACCTGCCACGAGTAGGAGGAGCATTCGAAGCCGTCCGGGTTCGCTTGGGCGGCTTCAGCTATTTGACCTTCCGCACTATCCTAAACGACGAAAGTTGTTCAATTCGCCGATGTTGGTCGGTGCAGTAGGCGGTTTTGAGCAGCCAAGAATTCTGTCGTTGGGCGAGCACCACCAAGTACTCCTCACGATACCAGAGCAAGGTGTTGGTTTCGTTTGTTCTGGTGTTCCGCCATTCGTCGATTTCTGGGTGTTTCCCGGCGTTTTGAATCACCCACCGTATCCAACGAAGGCGTTCGCAACGGCGCAGATCCGGCGTACGTTCGTCTTCCGCATGCCCCTGCTGAACCAAATGCCAGAAAGAGGCCCAACGTCCACCGGTCTCCGGAATACGGCGACAAGCGATTTTCTTGCCGCGAAACTCGAGTCCGCTACGCGCGAGCTCATCAATGAAGACACGGTAAAGCTCGTGCTCGTAGACATCCCAGTTGCCGTTGAACTGGAGAAGATCAGGGGGCCTCATCTTGCTAGATCCCGTGCGCGCCAAACCAGGATGTTGAATTTATCGGAGGCTAGCGGCGAGGTGCGGGTAAGCGCTTGCTCTCCAAATTGTTGGCGGAGCCGTCCCATGACAGCTACTTTTGCCTGATTGCCGACAAGTCCTCGATTGGCGTAGGTCAAAGCGCCGATAAGAAGGTCAGACATCTGCAATAACTCACTCTCGTCGGATCTAATCTGTTGTACACGCTCGACGTGTTCGCGACCGAAATCGTGCAGACTGTTGGCCAGAACTTCGTGGAGTTTCCTCGTCTTGGGACCACCTCTCGTATCCTTTAAATCCAGATAGAAGCGGTAACGTTGGGCCGGTTCAAACACCGGGCGGAGCATCGTGAAGTACATCTTGTAGTACCAATCATCGTGCGACTGATCGAAGCGGGCATGATCCAGGCGGTGCTTGTCAGGAACTACAAGTCCGCGGAATTGCAAGCGGTCATCGGTGAGAAAGATCTCCAGCAAGGCCAAGTAGAAGGCGGTTTTGGCCGGAGAAACTTTGGTCCACTTTGCCTCGAAGGAGGGTTTCAACCCGAACTCCACCTTTAGCTTCCGTATCCGGACCGACAGGTCCTCAACAAAGCGCTTCTCACAAAAGACCGCCCCCCAAGCCATGACGGGGATGCGGTCATGCTCCAGATGGCAACTCTCGTCGCAATAGACGTTGAATGTCTTGGTGTCATTCATGCAATTGTTTCTCCGTTCACTTTGACAAGGCCCTCCGTAGCGCTGCCCTGCTTCATTCTCTTCGTCATCCTCAACTACCGTCCACTGCGATTCGACCTCGTTCTCCTGGATATGCTGCTCCGTCTTTCACTCGCCACAGGATACGGATATCCAGAGGTATTCCAAACTTTTTTGACATGGTCACCATCGCTTGGCTCGCTCCGTTCGCGGGTTGGCCCTGAACGGAGATGTCAATCTCTGGGAGGTAGCTGAAACCCTCATCTTCCTTGGGTCCCTTCACCATGTTTGCCGGACAGCTTTCTTGGAGTCTTTCAAAGCTGCCGGCCCGCTTCATGGCGTGTCGCAAAACCTCATCGAGAAGCCGATTCCAGTTTGGTTTGGAGATTGGCTGTCCCCCGATTGACGCTTCGAGTACCTTGGAGTGCGTCAGGTTCGGTAACGCGTTGGGGTTGAGCCGACGCTCTGCTTCAGCCGCTTGTTTGCTTACTGGAGGATGCTGGTTGACCTGCTGTTCAAGGGCATCGAGCACACGAGTGATCACCGTGTCGGGTGTGTCAACGAACGGCTTGGCATAGCGCTGCAGTCGCTCAAACGTGGACTGTAGTATCGAGATTTCTGGCATTGCATTCCTCCATACCATATTCTGCTAGAATATATAGAGCATATTTCACATAAAATCAAGTATATTCTGGCTATTTCTCATGGATCCACAGTGATCCACATGAGCGGGCACGGAACCTTCCCCTACGCGCTGCAAGGATAACTGAGGCAGCATCAGCATTATTCCAGGAGTATCCGAGACTGATGGACGAGACATCCAGGGTTGTCTAGACTGCGCCGCCGATCAGGACCCGAAGTGCCTCGATGCGCACGGCCACGGCACCCGCAGTCGCGCTGTTCCCGATGCGGTGATCGGCGCTGTGCTGTGGCGGGATGACGATGAAGCCCGCATCCGCCAGCGCTCCGGCCGTCAACTGGTGGTTACGGAAACGTCCGCGTGGAATACGTATTCGGTGCCGCGCCAGAGCCAAGACGGAGGGCGCCTGCTCTCCCATGGCAGGAAAGCCAGGACGAGAGCTGCCACGGCTGCCCAGTGGAGAGGCCGGCGACTTGCTCCATGTCTCCTACAATAAGTAAGGGGAGGACGCGTTGCCTGTAGGCAAGGCTATGAAGCCAAGTCCCTCGGCGGACAACTCATGGTGAAACGGCTGCCGGCGGGCCACGGGGCCCGCATCGGCGGATCTTGCACCTCGACAGACTGCGCGTTAATCTTCCGGCTAATCCTACCATCGGAGGACAGGACATGAGTACCGATTTGAAGATGTTTCTTTTGACCGCCGACAACTTGGTGCGCTGCCATTGGGACGGCCGTTCCCGGCAGGTGGAGGTGCTGGACCGGGTGATGGACGGAGAGGTGCTGCGGGAGGTGGCGCGGGACGCGGGGGATCCGAACCGGCTCTACGCCGCGACCGGCACGGAGATTCACGTGAGCGAGGACGGCGGCGAGAGCTGGAAGTGGATTCCGTCCGGTGGTCTGGACTACCGGGACATCTGGACGATGCAGGCACATCCCACCCGGTCGGGGGAGGTCTACGTAGGCACGTTGCCGGCGGCGGTTTACGTGAGCGACAACGGCGGGCGGTCGTTCCGCGAGTTGACGGCCTTCCGCAAGATCGAGGACTACGCCCGCTGGACCTTTCCGCCGCCGCCCCATGTGCCGCACATCCGCTGCATCGTGCTGGACGGCCGGGTGCCGGATGAAGTCGTCGTGGGGGTCGAGGAAGGCGGCGTGGTGCGGAGCAGCGACCGGGGCGAGACCTGGGAGGACATCAGCGGACCGTCGAGCGGTGCCGCGTACCCCGAGTACAACGACCCGGCGGGCCTGTTGCCGTACCAGATGGGCGCCCACGAGGACGGGCGCGTCTATCGCGACGTGCACTGGGTGATGCGCGATCCCTCGAGCCTCGACACGCTGTACGCCACCACCGGCATCGGCACTTATCGCACCGACGACGGCGGCGCGTCCTGGCGCAAGCTGGAATACGACATGGGACGCTCCTACGCCATTCCCTTCGACATCCATCCCGGCGTGCCGGAACGCATCTTTCTGGGCGCGGCGGAGAACGGTCCCACGTCCTGGAAGGGCCATCGCACGGTCCGTCCCGGTCCCTACAACACCATCCGCTTCAGCCGGGACACCTCGGAGGAGCTGGGCGGCGCCAAGTCCGCCATCCTGCGCAGCGACGACCGCGGCGCGACGTGGCGCAAGCTCGAAGGCGGCCTGCCCCAGGGGCATGTGCACATGACGAGTTGCGTGGCGGTGCATCCCGCCGATCCCGATACCGTGGTCATCGGCTACACCGACGGTTCGGTCTACGCCAGCCACGATGCCGGCGAGGCGTGGGAGAGGCTGGAACTGCCGGAAACCCGGCTTTACGGGGTGCGGTTGCTGTCCGATTCGTGATGCGGTCCCGACAGGCGGGAGTGTCCCGTCTGACAGGCCGTAGCCGTCAGCTCGAACAGAGCGTGTGCGTCACGGTGATGCGCTCGCCGCGATAGAACTCGTTCAGGAAATCGTCCGCGTCGGCGTAGCGCCGGTTCGGCACCAGCCGGGCGGGGAAGCTGAACACCAGCGGGTCCACCGCGAACGGGTAGGGATCGAGGACGGCGCGGTGCTCGGCCACGGTATCGATGTGGATGTGCACGGGGGGC
This sequence comes from Deltaproteobacteria bacterium, assembly GCA_028818775.1. NCBI lineage: Bacteria > Pseudomonadati > Myxococcota > Myxococcia > Deltaproteobacteria bacterium. Next base: position 38,754 of record JAPPNE010000167.1, read on the forward strand.
TCCCCCTTCCGGGTGGGCACGTCCACGTCGTTGAGCGTGTCGCTGGGACCGAGCTTCCGTTTCTTGCTGTTCAGGGGATAGCGGTTGCACACGTACTGCGCGAGCTGGTCGAACACCTCGATGTAATCGTAGTTGGTCCAGATTCGCTCCTCGGAAGTGTAGTCCGCAAATTCTTCGGACTGGGCCAACTCGGCGGCCAGGCGTTTCCTCAGCTCTTCCTGATGGTCCACGTACGCGCGCACCCGCGGATCGGCGGTGCGATCCGGCGGATGGGTGTACTTGCCGTAGCCGGCGTTCATCAGCGCCACCCCGTGCATGGCGATCAGCATGGCCGCGTAGGGATCCCGCTGCAGCACGTTGTCCACCACGTTCTTGTAGAAGTCCAGTCGCAACTGGCCGAGGAACTTGAAGCTGCCGTCATGGTAGTCCATGGGGAAGTTCTCGTCGTTCAACGTGGCCGGCTTCATCTCCCATTCCCACCAGCCGTGGTCGTGCTCTTGGGCCGCCAGCACGACGGATGCATACGGCTCCGGGCGGTCGAACTCCTCGTTGCCCCAGTGGGCGGCGAAGAAGCCCGCCACACGTGAGTGGTCGAACTGGAGCGCCAGCATCAACTGCGAATCGTTGTAAGGATTGACCATCATGGCGAATCTTCTCCTCGGCCCCCCAGCGGTGTCTTCCGGCATCCGTGGTCGGCCGCACGCGGCTATTTCTTCTTGAGCGCGTCCAGCATGGGCTGACGGTACTTGCTGTACAGGTCCACGAACACCTTCATGTCGCCGGCCGCCGCCGCGGCGTTCCCCGGCACCAGCGGGATGCCGAACGAAGCGGCCCAATCCTTGTACGGTTTGCTGTCCATGGTCTTCAACAACAGGCTCTCCCACTTCTTGTGGAGGTCCTTGGACAGTCCCGGAGGCCCGACCATGGCGCGGAACACCTTGACGATGAGGTTCTTGTAGCCCAGCTCGATGGCCGTGGGAGTATCCGGGGCGTTCTTGGCGCGGCTTTCGCCGAGGTTGACGATGGGCACGATTTCACCCGACCGGATATACGGCAGCGTGGAGGGGTGGTCGATGGGCTGCGTAAACACGTCGAAGTCACCCCGAAGCAGGCCCGGCAGCGTCTCGCCGGTACCGCCGTAGCCGGCCACCACGTCGAACGGGATCTTCAGCTCGTTGGCCGCCAGAAACGCGTGGACCCAACGCGCGATGCCGATGCCCTCGACCCCCCAGGTCACGCGCTTGGCCTTCTGCAGGTCCTTGACGGTGCGGTAAGGCGATTCGCGGCGAACCAGCAGCGCCTCCGCCTCTTGCGAGCTCACCACCGCGAGCCAGGTGAACTTGTCGATGTCGTAACCGACGTTGTCGCGGATCATCTGGGTTCCCAGCATGCCGTCGGCGTAGATGTGTCCGATGGTGTAGCCGTCGGGCTTGGCGCGGTACATGGCCACGGTTCCGGTGATGCCGCCGGCGCCGACGACGTTCTTGACGATGACGTCGACGTCTTTCGGCAACAAGGGCTTCATGTAGCGTCCCAGGGCCCTGGCAATGGCATCGAACCCGCCCCCCGGCGAAGCGTGCACGAGTATCGTGATGTCGCGGTTGGGAAACTCCGCCTGAACGGTTCCGGCGAATACCATGAGGCCAAAGGCGGCGAACAAGGCGGCGAATGTCCTCTTCATGTCACCCTCCTGTGGTTGGTTCGGAACGAAACGCGCATTATAGGGTCGCGCCGGAGTCGGTGTCAACGACGAAATTTTTGGTCGGAGAGTTTGTGATGGACCCGTTGACACGTGCGGTTCCGATGCTTACCTTCCGTTCGCAACGAGGAGCTCCATGGCAGTTCGGTAAGAACGTTACAAGGAAGGAGGTACGAACCATGTTGGGTTATGAAGTGACGAGGTGGAACCCGCTTCTGCACAATGGACATCGGGAATTCGATGCCATGTTCGACCGGTTCCTGGGACGCCACGAGAGGAACGGCGGTTGGATGCCTCCGATGGACGCATTCACGCGCGACAACCACTACGTGATCCGGATCGACATGCCCGGGGTGGATCCGAAGGACCTGGACATCCAGGTGGAAGGCAGGGTCCTGTCCATCAAGGGAGAGCGCAAGGGCGAGGAGAAGGGGCATTACCTGCGGGAGACGTTTCGCGGCAAGTTCGAACGTACCGTCAGGCTGCCCGCGGGGCTCGCCACCGACAAGCTGGAAGCCCGCTACAAGAACGGCGTGATCGAGATTTCGGTGCCGTTGCCCGCCCAGGCGGTGGGACGCAAGGTGCCGGTCCATATCGACGCGGCCGAACCCAAGGCGGTCGACGCCGCCGGTGCCTAGCCGCCCGGCGGGCCCAGGTCTGTCAGCAAGGGGTCTCCCGTCATGGGAGGCCCCTTTTTCATACCTCGACGATGGGCTGCCCGATGATCCACAGGCTGAAGATCGTGTAGCCGACCATGAGCCTCTACGAGGCCGATTCCCGGTCGAGGATTCGGCCGTAACGAGTGCGCCGCATCGCCGGCGCCGTCCCTCAACGGCACTGCATGTTGGTGCGCACGACCTGGTGGTGCGTGGTGCCGCTGCTGCCGCCCCGCCGGATGCCGCCGCCGGGCAGGTGAATCCAGCCGTTCAGATAGACCAGGCCGGTGACCCCGTGGACCGGTATGGGCATATCGGGCAGGCGTGTCCAGGTGTCCGTCTTGGGGTTGTAGACCTCGTGGTGCGGGAACACGCCCGACGGACCCGCGGACGGATGCTCGCCGCCGAAGGTGTGGAAGCAGCCCTCCACGGCGATGCCGTTGAGTCCGCCGCGAGCTTCGGACATGGGCCGCCGTGCGGCCCACTGGTTGGTCCCGGGGTCGTAGACTTCCAGGGCCGGGGTGATCTCGCTGCGGAAGCCCCCGCCGAAACGCCCGCCCGCCACATAGAGCTTGCCGTCGATGTTTGCGGCGGCGATGTGGTTGCGCTGGGTGGGCATGTCGGGCAACGCCGTCCACTTGTCCGCCTTGGGATCGTAGACCGCGAAGTCGTGGCCCCGGGGCGGGCGTCCTCCGGCTACGTAGAACTTCCCGTCGATGACGTCATGGGCCATGGCGCTGCGCTTGGTGGGCATGGGCGCCCGCGGCGTCCACTTCCGCGTCTTGGGGTCGTAGGCGTGTACCGCATCGGTGTAGCGGGACCGTTCCCTGCGTCCGCCGGCGTTGGTCTGCCCGCCGATGACGTAGAGGAGGCCTTCGAAGCCGATGGCCGAGGCGTGGTTGATGGTGGTGGGATAGGGCGTCGTGAGATCCCACTTGTCCGTGGCCACGTCGTACACCTGCACGGTGTCGACGCTTATCCGCGTGGAAGGGTAGCCGCCGACCACGTAGATCTTGCCGTCGAGCCAGGCCACCGCCATTTCCGAGTTGGGTTCGATCATCTCGCCGCGTTTGCCCCACTCGCTCGCGGGCTTCGCATCGGCCGCCAGGGCGGCCGTCCCGGCCGGCAAGAACGCGCCGCAGAGCACCGCCAAGGTCAGGGTTTTCAGGTGAAGACAGTGCTGTTTCATGGTCATCCTTGAACCTCCTGAGTTCCCTTTACGCTCATTGACAAACAAGGTCAAAACCAATAAGGCCACAACGAAAGCCCAAATGCCGAACCCGGAGGTAGAATCATGGAAAACGCGACTTGCGTCGATACGGACGGACACGTTCTCGAACGGGCGGCGGACATCCGCAAGTACCTGGAAGCGCCCTGGAACGAGCGCGGGACCCCCCTCTGGCCGGGAGACCAGCCCTGGGACCCGAACCTGTTCAAGGGATTCAAGATGGCCGTGAACTGGGAGGGGCTGGCCCCCGAGGAACAGGTGCGGCGCTGGCACACGCTCATGGACAAGCAGGACATGGAAGTGGCCATCTGCTTTCCCACCGGTTCGGGCAACATCGCCAAGAACCAGGAAGTGCCCTACCAGGTGGCCGTGGCCAAGGCCGCCAACACGCACTTCGCCAAGGAGTACAACACGCTGTCGAACCGCCTGAGCTGCGTGGGCGTGCTGCCCATGAGGGCGCCCGAGGAGGCCGCCAAGGAGCTGCGCCGGGCGGTCAACGAGTATGGCCTCAAGGGGTTCGAGATCCTGCCCACCGGGCTCCCCATCGCCCTGGGCGAGACCTACTATGACCCCATCTACAAGGCGGCCGAGGAGGAGGGCGTGGTGCTGGGCATCCACGGCACCCGCAACACCTCGCGCGAGCTGGGCGCCTCCATCCTCACCACCTTCGCCGAGGTCCACTCCTACGCCTTCACCGCCGGCATCCTGCTGCAGTTCACCAGCATGGTGTGCCAGGGCATCACCGAGCGTTTCCCGAAGCTCAAGCTGGCCTTCCTCGAGATCGGCGCCACCTGGCTGCCGTACTACCTCGACCGCCTCGACGAGCACTGGGAGAAGCGCGGCGCCCACGAGATGCCGCTGCTGAAGCAGAAGCCCAGCGACGTGGTGCGCGAGTCCAACATGTACTTCAGCCTGGAGTCCGGCGAGTCCCAGTTGGCCGCCACCGTCGACTACGTCGGCAGCGACCACTTCGTCTACGCCTCCGATATCCCGCACTGGGACAACGAGTTCCCCGGGAACCTGGAACATCTCAGGAACCACCCGGATCTGTCGGACGAGGTGAAGGAGAAGATCCTGCGCAAGAACGCCCAGCGGCTGTTCGACCTCAACTAGTGTCGCGGACAGGACACTTGGCACGGGACCGCGTGGCGGGGATGACGTTCCCGTAAGGGGACCGGCGGGGAGGGTCTTCATGGATGCCGTGCAAATGGAGGTGGTCTACCGGGCCACCGCGCAGATCGCCAAGGAGCTGGCGCTCAACATGCTCCGCACGGGCTACTCGAGCGTCATCAAGGAGAGCCAGGACTTCACCTTCACGATCTTCGACGGCGAAGGGCGGATGGTGACCCAGGGCCTGCCGCAGCCGCTTCACATCGGCGGCATCTCCGCCCAGGTGGGCGAGGTGATCCGGGTGTTCGGCGGAGACATGGCCGAGGGCGACGTCTTCATCCTGAACCACCCCTACTTCGCCTGCCAGAACCACGCCACCGACGTCACCGTGGTCTCGCCGGTCTTCGACCGGGACCGGCGCGTGGCCTTCATCGCCAACACCGCGCACAAGCCGGACCTGGGCGGCATGGTGCCGGGCACCAACTCGCCTCAAGCCACCGACGTCATCCAGGAAGGGCTGTTGCTGCCGGCCCTCCGGCTCTACCGCGCGGGCGAGGTCAACGAAGACCTCAAGACCATCGTCATGGCCAACACGCGCACGCCCGAGGTCACGTGGGGGGACATCCAGGCCCAGGCCCAGACCAACTTCTACGGGTTGCGGAAGCTGGCGGAGCTGATGGTGCAGTACGGCGCGGACGAGGTGACCGCGTGCTGGACCCAGTGGATGGACATCTGCGAGGCGGAGGTGCGCAAGGCCATCGAGAAGATCCCCGACGGGGATTACGGCCCGTGCGTGGACTACCTGGACGACGACGGTCTCGACCGGGAGCGCTCCTACCGCATCGCCGCCTCCCTGCGGGTGGCGGGCGACGAGCTGCACTTCACCCTGGAGTCTTCGGAGCAGGCGCGCGGCCCGGTCAACCTCCGGCCCTGCGTGATCCGGAACTTCATCGACTGCCTGGCGGTGGCCGTGCTGTGCCCGGACCTGCCGGTGAACCAGGGCATCTCCCGGCCCATCCACGTCGCCTTTCCGCCCGAGGGCTCGATCCTGAACCCGCGCTACCCCGCGCCGGTGAACATGTACGTCCGCCCCGCCCAGATGGTCACCTCGGTGGTTCAGATGACGCTGGCCGAGGCCCTGCCCGGGGTGGTGCCCGCGCCCGGGCGCGGCGCCCGCGGGGGGGGGTGCAACTAGGGGGAGGGCGGCGACCCCGGGCGGGGGGTTTTGGTCTAAGACCGCAAAAGCGGCGGCGGCGGCGCGCGCGCGGGGCGCG